>NZ_JBWHYQ010000011.1:0-195839 GCF_056322905.1 Lysinibacillus sp. G1-3 | reverse complement strand
AGCAACATTGTTTATCTGTTGCGAAAGCGAAGCGACAGCAACATTGTTTATCTGTTGCGAAAGCGAAGCGACAGCAACATTGTTTATCTGTTGCGAAAGCGAAGCGACAGCAACATTGTTTATCTGTTGCGAAAGCGAAGCGACAGCAACATTGTTTATCTGTGCGAAAGCGAAGCGACAGCTACAATTTTACCGAGGTGACATTGATTAACGTTGTTGTCGCTTAATCACTTTATCTGGAAAATCAGAAATCCAACCAATTACAGAAGGATGGGGATTTGTTAAAAATGCTTCATTCCCATCAATTGCATAAAAACGACATGCTTTATCACTCGCTACACAAGCCTCTATATATCTTGGTTTATAATACCTTTTATGCATATGAACACTATCAATTGCTTTGTAATCACGAAGCAAATCCCATTTTATTTTTTTAGTTGCTATAAGTGCTGTTTCATAGTCTGGCTTATATTGTTTCACAATCTCTAAAAGCTCATAGTGAAACGATGAAAAATGACTGCCAACAGGCAAAGTAAGCCCATGTAGCATTTGTATAAGTGCGTTTTTATTATCAAGGAGTGTTGATTTTAATTCAATATTAAGTGGGAGCTGTTGAGAATTTGCCCATGCTAAAACAACTTCAAACGTCGGAATTTTGTACGTTGAAAATAATCGTCTCCACGGCTTCCCAAGTTTAAAGCTTATTAGCTCCTCTTTCGTACATTCGTTCACAAGCTTATTGATGCCTACTAATCTTGATAGTTGTGGATCATGAAACACTACTGGAATGCCCTCTTTTGAAAGCTGGATATCTAATTCAATTCCATCTGCCCCTAGCTCTAATGCCTTTTCAAAAGACTTCAAAGTATTTTCAAGTGCATACGCTGATGCCCCACGATGTGCAAATACAGGAATAAAAGATTCACTAAGCATTTAACTCACCAAATTCAATAAGAAATTTACCCTTTTTAATCTTACTTAATAAGGATGATTTTTTGCCAATTTGAATATAGGTACCAGGATGCGCTTCCTTCGTAACAATAATCTCTTCTTTTCCAGCATGACGCATTTCATCCATTATGAGTTTAACCTCACGATCAATGGTCACTGCATCCGCTTTCAATTTTGTTAAAATTTGTTTTGTACCCTCAAATGTAGCTATTTGCTCCTTAGACATTTGGTTAAGGTGTGGCAGTAAGCTTTTAATTTTTCCCTCGTGCTCAGCGATTTCTGATTGCAGTTGCTTAAGCTTCCCCGCTTTCTCTTGCATAATAGAATAGCTTTCTTGTTTATTGACGCTTTCGATAATTAAATCAGTTCGACGCTCTAAACGATTTCCTGAGATAGCCGTAACGATTGTATTTTTGGCTACTGCACGGCCCCCAATAATTTTTCCTTTTCGTTCGTCCACAAAGATAGAATGGGCAGTGAGCTGGGATCCCAATGCGTAAGATCCTATATGAATGCTGTCAGCTGCAACTAGATTTGCTTCATTGACATGTTTAACGAAAATATTGCCTCCTGCCTCTACAAGCGTTGACCCTAGACCAAAAATCCCTCCGCGAATATAGACGTCGCCTTCCAGGGATTTAATCAGTTTGGCACCGCTTACACCTTCGGCACCCTCGATGGAAATATCTCCAGTAGCAATGACTGTATAGCCTGATGTAACTGTTCCTCTAATACTTAACGAGCCATTAAATTCGAGATTCCCTGTTTCAACGCCAACGTCTCCATTAATTGGCAAATGTCTATTAACACCGATCATGCCTTTGACATCATCTAATACACCAGCTATTTTTGAACGGATGACAGTCTTCCCATCCTCTTCCACTTCATAAGCCGATTTTTTATCATATCGTATAGGAAAATCACGACCCGGTACTGCAGCCATCATTTCACCTAGTACATTTTCCCCTGGTTTACCTAATGTCGCAGGGATTTTCTCGCCTAACCACGAACCTTCGGATATTTCAGAAATAAAGTTCATGTCATAATAATCAGCTTTGCCATCTTCACGAATTACTGGCTTTCTCTCTGGCTTAGGTAAGTATGTAATTTGTGCATCTGTTCCTGCTACTGGTTGTGTACCTTGAGCAATTAAAAATGCTTTTCCTGTCTCAATGTTAGAAATATCAAAATCTAATATGCCGTGAACAATTCCTTCGTTTTTGATAGTTTCCAAAATTTGTTCCGTTAATTTCTCTTTATTCTTTAGAATATAGTCATGTGTTTCATAGATAAATATTGAGGCAGACATTTTATCTCTTGCAACTTCAGCTTCAACATTCGGAAGCCAGCGTCCAATTTCAACAGGGCTTGCGCTTTCAGTTGCTAAGACATTTTTTAATATTGAAAAATTTGATAATTTGAGTCGGGGATGACTTCGTAAAATACTATCAAATTCTTTTAATGGAAACCCGGCACTGTAAGTAAGCATATATACCTTGCCATTTTCTTCCGTTATTTCGAATTTATCATTTCGAACTAGAATCAAGCTACCTCCTCCTTCCCTCTAACTGTAAGTATATACAATCTATTTACATTTGTTTAGAGACAATTGTCACTACTCAGAAAGAAGATACACATACTTTATAAGTAATATTCACATCCAATATTTTCATTTTAATATGATAATTAGGTGATTTATACTATACAAAAGTAATATTTTAATCAGTTCTCAAAATCTCACTGTCCAAATTGTATAAATTTCACTATTAACAATCAGGAAATTTATTAAATCTTCACCTAACGTAAAAATCAGATAATATATCTGTCATAATTTTCATAATCTTACTTAGGCCTTCAATACTAAATAAATATCCCTTGGAAACCATTTATACAGAGTCGAATGATGGCTCTTAATCTTTCTCCAGAATAGTCTCAATGCGCAAATGAGCGCCTAATTGATCAAAATTCAAGAGCTGCTCACGTGTCATATAGTAAACGCTAATGCTTCCATTCATTCCAAGCCGCACTTCAAATAAATTATCTTCTATCTGCGTTATTTCTAACGAGTTTTTTTCGTCAAGCTGTATGTTTACGGTTTTCATCTGTTATCACCCCAAATCAATTATACCTCGGTATTATTGTGTCCGGAATAGGCTTTGGGCCAATCCGATGTTGATCACTCTGTCGTGTATTGTTGTTATTGTTGTTGTTGCTGTCGCTTCGCTTTCGCACAGATAAAACCTTGTTGCTGTCGCTTCGCTTTCGCACAGATAAAACCTTGTTGCTGTTGCTTCGCTTTCGCACAGATAAATCGCCACAGTACGTGGCGTTCTTAGACTGAGTTCCTCTATTTCAGCGGGTGTATGGACACACGCTGAAATAAGTTATAGACTTACTTTCCTAATACATGTTCCGCCAATACACTTTGAATTTTATATATGTTAGTTGATTTATTAAAGCTTTTCTGTATCGGTAATTCATTACCTGAAACCCAAATTTTCAACTCTGCATCTAAATCAAATGTTCCTGCCGTTTCAACTGAAAAATGAAGAATACTTTTATATGGAATTGAATGGTACTGTGTTTTCTTTCCGGTCACTCCTTGTTTATCGATTAAGATAAGTCTTTTATCCGTAAAAATAAACGTGTCTCTTATTATTTTGTAAGCATTCTTAATCGTTTCATTAGGTGTTAATAAGCCTTTCACTTCTTCCTTTAACTTTTCTAGATTAACTTCACTTGCATTACCTATTATCCCATCAAATAACCCCATCTTTACTCCCCCTCCAAATGTCCATCCTTCATTTAGAATATGAGATTATTTTTCCATAAATTCAACCCAACTGCGTTAAATGATATTATTTAAAACTGCGAATAAGTAGCAATTATCAATTGACTAAATACTAAAATGGTGTAAAATTACACTAAATGCTGTTTTGGTGGATAAATTGATCAAATAGTTTGTAGCTTTATTTTACTCGAAATAATAGGGGTATTTCATTTTTCAATAAGCAAAACAAAGCCTATCACACAGCTCATCAAGGACTTGTGCGTAAAAAATGATTATTGTTAATAAAGAAGGGTGACGTAAAATGAAGAAAAAAAAGATATATATTACAATTAGTATCCTAATTACTGTTATTGTCATTGCTATTCCAACAGGTTTTATTTATGTACTGAGCAATGGTAATCCATATGCAAAATACATCGCTAATAAGTATGTTCCAGAATATCTGGAAGAGAAGGGATATACAGACGAAATAATTGAAAAATCACATTATGTTGAGCCAAAGTACTTAATAAATAAAGACTTTTATCACGGACACTATATGGTTATATTTAAAGATGAGCCGAATACAACCTATTAATATGGAATAACTAAAAATGGAAAACAAGTTCAGCAATTTTGTGAAAAAGACGTACTTTCAGCGGATGGTGTTACTGACCTATTTAAGGGTGAGACAAAACATAGTGAGAAAGAATGTAAATATTCTTTTGATAATAGAGATTTATAATGAAATGTCCAAGGTAATTCTCATTTGTCACACATTTACATTCCTCCACTAACACAAACGCAAACCATATTATTGGAAGAAATCTTGAAAAATTAAAACGTTAACAAGACTATTATTCCCTTATCAACAATAGAAACAATAACCATCACACCTATCTACGACTTGCGCTTAAAATTACACACAAGTCCTTTGTAAGCTACCTCTATCCCTATCACATAGCTATATAATAACAAGTAGGCATCTGTAATTCTGAGTTCATGCTTAAAGTAATTTTTAAAGAGCGTTAAAGTTAGTTCAAATGACTTCAAAGTCTTTGGTGAGGCCCAAATAAAGCCCCACAAAACATGTTAAGAATTTCTTCCCCTAAATCTGCTGATGGATCAAATCCAGTATCACGATTTAAGATGATTTCTGTTTTCTGCGAATAATAAACAAAGCGCTGTTTTCCAGACTTTTTTGCGTAATAACAATGCATTGCGCCGCAAATCTATATCAGATGCTACAACTCCCAACAATTACTCTCTCCTAGCTCCAGTATCAAAGATTAATCGAGCTTTAACCTAGTCGCAGTATTGATCGAATTTCGTAACGTCGAAAAAACGGATAAACTATTTTAATTTATTATCTTCGAGCATAACTTTGATTTTTCGCTCCAGTTTAACATTTTTTAAACCCTTCAAAAGTTTTATATTATAATTCGCTATCGAATGGATTGAGAAATCGATTCTTCTTTTTTATATTTCGGGAGAGGATAATAGAGATTATAAATATCAAAAAGCATAAGCTTTTTACGCCTATGCTTTTTCAAAAATTAATGTGACATCGTTATTCTTTTACAAGCTATTTTTGCCGCTGGAGTTCCAACACCAGCATCAAGTGCTGCATCTACTGATTCTCCCCAAGAACCACTGCTAGCCTTTATTTCGTTTCCTGCTGTAAAAACTCCCTCAGCTACAATTTGAACACAATCATAATAGTCTGGGTTAGGATTACCTTCAAGATACTGTGCAGCTAATTCGTCTGCTTTCTTTTGTATTGAAACTCGACCTTGTTCAGCCAATGAACTAAAAACACTCTCAGCTTGCCCACCAAAGTGTACTATTACGTCATTAATGTCTCGACCAGTACGATGTATATCTTCCATTTCAGATGACATATTTAGTCCTCCCAATCCTTAGTATTTGAACATTTTTTAGTTCACAAATATTTTCTCCAACTGAGATTGTTCTTATCCATCAACAACTATCCTAAATAATCCTCAATTTCCACTAGAGTAATTTAACTCCACAACTACATATTCACTAATATTCCCCAGCATCTTACATCCATTTTACGTATAGCTTTAAAGTTTAATTTCATTGTTATTATAGCTAGCCTTTTGCCGCACAATAAAGCATAAAACAGTGTATTAAATATCAGTCAAAAAAAACACCTCCATGAACGGGAATTCCCCATAAATGAATGTGTTTCATAGTTTAATTCAATTAATTAACATTAGTTATATGATCTCAGTAATTAATCGGTATAAATTCAATGAATTCTCTCTAAATAAGTCCTGTAATCTTTTGTGGCTTTAACCTTAACTCGCCATCATTTCGATTCGAATTTTGACTGCAATCATGGCGGTTTTCTAACGTAATCCCTTCATTACGTCTTGTCTCGTTGCCCACAGAGCGGGAAATACAACTGCTCCCATACCTATTAATGGAGAAAATACAATTATACCTCCCAGAAGTAAAGGCATTGACGGAAATGTAGTAGCATTTAAACTTTGAAGCAAACAATACGTGGAAATCATCGATAACCCTACTGCAAATATTCCAACTGTTCCTGTTAAAAGAGCTCCTTCAAGCAATAGCAACGAAAATACCCGTTTCTTTGTATAACCAAGTACACGTAGCATACTTAATTCTTGGATTCTTTCCTTAATACTACTGGCTGTACTATTCATTAACCCGATGATGGTAAATATAATTATTAATCCTACAGCTAGAAATAAAATGAAAAAGCGTTGTAACAATTGTTCTTCTAAGTCCTTCAATTCTTCTGCTTTATTATATAGAATAGTATTAGCATACTGCGGTTGTTGGATCAGTGATTGAACTTCTTTCAATGTTTCTTGTTGGTCTATATCTGATGTTATATTCATCTCTACGCTATGAAGAGTATGAATCTGAAACATATCTTCCATATTTTTTTTAGTAGTGAATACTTTGTAGTCGTCACTCATGTGCTCTGAATTGGTTATAATACCTTCTATGATAAATTCTTTTTTATCCACCTCATTCATATTTTCAGAGATATCAGCTTCTATTACATCGCCTAAATGATATCCTAATTTCTTTGAAGTAGACTCTGTTATCATAACACCGTTAGGACTCAACTCTTCTTCTAGATGAATACCGTCCTTTACCTTAACCTCATTTTTATCTAAGCTGTATTGTAAATCAGTCCCACTAAGAGCTAGTATCACTTCACCTTGTTTTGAAGGGAGATTCATCGTATCAAACAGCTTTACATTTGTGTAAAAATGCGCTTCTATATTAGGGCTCTCACTGACAAGGTCATAGAATGAAAAAGGAAATCCCTCTTCTCTTTCTGATCCCACAGACACTAATTTTAAATCATTTGTGTAAGTATCCATGATTGTTTCAGTCGTGGTCGCTTTAACACTTGTTAATACCACCATTCCTATAATAGTGATGATAACACCTAAAGTGAAAATAATAGAGATTTGTACATTTCTACCTAATTGCCTTAGTAAATTTTTCGTAGCTAATAAGCCTTCTGCTCTAACCTTTACTTTTCGATCTAATAGACTTATTCCTTTTTCAAATAACACAAACATTAGAGGGATTGTTATAAATATCAACGCTATAAACGAAACTGCGTTAATAACAAATATAAACCTTGATTGCCACTGCCATAGATTAAGGGCAAATAATATAGTTGTGAATAATGCATACAACAAACTAATCATGAAATACCTTTTTGTAATACATTGTGTGCTTTTCACACCTCTATAAACAACAATTGGTGGAGAAAGACTTGCTATATAGCCAGGAATAAGTGAAGATAAAAAAATGACTACTGTAAAAATCCCCAAACTAAATAATATATCGTGGTATGGTAATACAATACCGGCATTTGGAATATTCAATAGCCCTAAAAATACATCAAATGTAAGAAAAGGGACTAGAATACCAACAAGGATTCCCACTGCTAAAGAAACTGATCCTACTATCATCGTTTCAATTAAAACTAAAAACATAATGTGTTTTTTCCCAAAACCTAATAGGCGTAGCGTTGCAAGTTCTTTTTGTTTTTCCTGAATGGACATTCTCATTGTGCTAATAAGTATCAATGCACTTATTAGGTAAATGGCAATATTAAGCCCCTTAACAAATGGTCCAAGCCCTCCAATATTATTACGTTCATCATCAATCTCTAATCTATTATCAATAAAAAAATCCTGGTTAAGCTCTCTCAATTCTTGAACAACATCCGATTTCTTTTCAATATCATCTAACTTAATAATCAATGCGGTTGTTATTCCATCGTTTAAAGTAACTTCTTGAAGCCAATGAAAGTCGAGAATGACCATATTCGTTAATGCTTCATGCTCTTCACTAATTCCCGATACCGTAACCTCTCTTTTCCCTTGTGGTGGAAAATTCATTTTTATCTTCGAGCCAATTTGCAAATTATTTAATTTAGCATATGTGGGAGAAATTAAAGCTTCTTCTGCTTTAGGGAAATTACCAGATTTTATTGATACAAACGGATATTCATAAGCTAGCTCATCATTGTTAAAACCAATGTAAGTTGGTTCGCTCCACATATCATACTCTTCTTCTTTGTTTAAGTATGGGTATAGGAAGGGACTTATTTTCTCCACCCCCTCTATCGTCTCTATCGCAGCAATCTCTGATTTAGTAAGTGACTTATGACTATCTTGATAACCAACTACTATGTCAAAATCACCATGCAAATTTTTGATTGTCTGTTCATTTGATTCTTGTAAACTAGCTAATATTATTTGCACAATTACAATTAGAGCAACACCTAGAGAAATACCTAAAACTAAGAATGCGTTCCTGGCCTTATGGTTGAATAATGAATTAATAGCTGCTTTAATAAATAATCTCATAAGCTTAGTTCCTCAATCTTAGATGCAATGATCCTAACTACTTCATTATCCTTCAAGCTTGAGTTTTTTAAATTTAGCGTATCGCAGATTTTACCGTCATGCATGAAAATAACTCTATTAGCATAAGCAGCTACATTTGCATCATGTGTTACTACAATTAACGTATGTCCCAGTTTCTCACAAAAGTTACGTAGAATACTCATCATGGCTTTAGAGGTTTTTGAATCCAGGCTACCTGTAGGTTCGTCAGCTAGAATTAATTCCGGGTCATTTATAAGTGCCCTCACTATCGCTACTCTTTGTTGTTGACCGCCAGATAATAGATTAGGTTTAGATTGTATAAAAGAACCTAGACCGACCAAATGCAACAAGTCATTCGCTTTTTCATCTAATTCTTTCTTATTCTTTACAGTTAGCATTGCTGGGAGGGTAACATTCTCTAGAACGGACAATACAGGAATTAAATTAAATAATTGAAAAATAAATCCTATTTTTTCTCTACGTAACCGAGTCAATTCGTGATCTGAATACCCCTTTATATTTTCACCGCTTATCAGAACTTCTCCATGATCATAAGTATCTAGCCCAGATATCATATTTAAAAGGGTTGATTTTCCAGAACCACTTGTTCCCATTATTGCGACAAATTCGCCTTTTTCAATTTCTAATTCAATATGATTTAATGCCTTTACTTGACTATGACCTTGACCATATGTCTTAGAGAGACCTCTCACGCTAAGAACTGACATTTTTAATCTCCTCCTTCTTATTCTTGTAAGAATTATAGCCAAGGTAAATCAATTTTCTATCGAGCTATTATCAAGACTTTATCAAGAAATATCATCCTTCTATACAGTAACAACTAGGTATACCTATATACTCCCTTTCACTGCTTTGAAAAAAACAACCAAAAAAAAAAAACGAAGGAAGCGATTTCCTTCATTTTTATGTTTTCTGATCATTTTATTCGATGATATTTTTAGGAATCTTTATAACAATCTTTGCCCCTTTTTCCTCATCATTTGCGGCTTGAATTGTTCCTTTATGCTTCTGAATAATAACCTGTGCAATAGTTAAACCTAATCCCATTCGATCAGCACTAAACTTTTCTTCATCTCCTTTATATAAAGGTTTAAATAGGTGTGCAAGATCCTTTTCCACAAATCCCTTTCCATTATCTAAAATAATCGTTTCTATAAAACTCTCCCTTTCTCTAATGAATACTTCTATTTTCTCTGTTGGTGGACTATGGCGAATACAATTGATAAGTACATTTTCAAATGCTCTTTTTAGCAATACATAATCACCAGCAATGGGCTGACTTGTTCGATTATTTACATCTAGCGTAAGTTTTTTCTCTGAAAGGTTAAAAAACAACATCTGCTTTAAATCATGTACCAGATCATTAACTTGAAATTCCGTTATTTTTTCGAGTTTAATTTGTCCTTCAATATTTGCATAATTGGCCAAAGACGTGACCAATTCATTCAGGTGATTTGCTTGTTTCATACTCATTTCTAAATATTGCATTTTCTTTTGTTCATTTTTAAAAATTCCTTTTATTAGGCCTTCCAAATAACCTCGCAATGAAAAAATAGGCGTCCTTAAATCATGAACAATGGAAGACACAAAGAGCTTTCTTTCATCTTCTAGTCTTTCGTTCGTTTCCTTCGATAATTTGAGTTTTTTTGTCATTTCAATAAAGGTATGAGTCGTGGTGCTCATTTCTTTAATGTTAGAGGCTGGCAAATCTATGCTATATGTACCATTCGATATAAGCTGTGAAGATTTATTTATAGCACGTAATGGCTTCATTAAATTTACTTGTAGAAATACTATATAGAGAATCGAGACTAGAGAAAATGCACCCATATAAAAGACAAAATCGTAATTCGTACTTTGAATTTGTTCTTCTGCAGGTATAGGATAGCTAATATAAACCGTTGCAACGAATGAATCATCTGAATAAACATTATAAGGAACTAGATTTAAATTAGATTTTCTTTCGAGATTTTCTGAAAGTGCTTGGCCCTCTTCATAAAGCTGAGTATTTTCCTTCATGCCTTCAGTATAAAGCAACTCATCATTTGCAAAAATAATGAACAAATCAAGCATATCAGCTTCAGCTTTCTTTTTTAATTGACTTTTCCATTCTTCATTATCGAACTGTGTCTTATCTGCATTCACTATTTGGTCTTGCACCCACAAGTCCAAATCAAATATTTGACTTTCTTTGGATGAATACACGTCTGTTAGGCGTGTAACTGTTTTCGCTAAAAGGATTGGCGTGAAAACAATAATAATTAGGCTTAACGCAATAAACGCCTTAAAACTAATTTTTGGCATCTTTTATCCTCTCATTCCCTTATATAACTGGTAACCAACGGATCTTATTGTTTTTATCTTGGGAATTGTATCAAAAGGAGCTATCTTCTCTCTTAATTTCGCAACATGGACTCGCACATTGTGAAATCCAGTTACATCGTCATTCCATATCCTATCTATAATTTGCTCATACGTTAGCACAATCCCCTCATTTTCCATAAAATAATATAATAAATCAAACTCGATTGTCGTTAGCTCTACTGCTTGCTGTCCTACCCACACTGACCTCGTGTCTAAGTTTAATTTAAGTTGATCGATAGATAAAACCCTTTGCACATCTATAGCCTTCCGAGAATGTATAGCTATTCTTCTTTCAACTGCCTTGACCCTTGCCACGATTTCACTTGGACTTGCCGTTTTGACAATATAATCATCAGCTCCAAGCATGAGACCTCTAATTTTATCTGCATCGGTTTGATGATTGGCACTTAAAAATAAAATAGGAACTTCTGATTCTTTTCGGATTCTCTTGCAAAGTGTAAAGCCATCAGTTCCAGGCAACATAATGTCTAAAATAATACAATCTATTGTCATTTGACGTAACAGTGTTTCTGCCTCTTCAGCATTTTTAGCACTATAAACTTTGTAATTTTCCATTTCTAGAAAATCAGTCATCAATTGTATAATTTCTATATGGTCATCAACAATTAAAATATTCCTAAATGGCAATTTAACCACCTCTTTAATTAAATTTATAAAGCTTACTTTACCATTTTTTACTATCTTTATAGTATTTTACTATAAAATTCATTAAAGAACATGCTTTAACAATCCACTTCTACATTTTAATCATTACAATATTTTTGGTCATGTTACAAATGCTTATTCTACTAGTTATGTAGTACTCAGCAACAACGAAAATGTTTTGTATATCCCGCGTAGCCATAGCCACTCAGACCTTCCACTCCTGCCCTTTACATTCAGGCCAACAAGGAGGCTTCTAGCGATATACTAGACGTTTGTGTGGTGGGGAGTCATAACCTGTCAAGTTTAGTCGCAATTGGTGTTACTAGGTTTCCACTAATTAGCTAACATGACCTCATGCTGACTAATAAAGACAATAAGAAACTGGACCTTTGCATTTGCTAATCCTTTTACCACAAGATCTAGCATAAAACGGTCTATTTCAATATCGAAAACAGTCAAAAAAAAAACACCTCCATGAACGGGATTTTCCCCATAAATGAATGTGTTTCATAGTTTAATTCAATTAATTAACATTAGTTATATGATCTCAGTAATTAATCGGTATAAATTCAATGAATTCTCTCTAAATAAGTCCTGTAATCTTTTGTGGCTTTAACCTTAACTCGCCATCATATCAATACGAATCTTGTCAGCGATCATGGCGATGAATTCGCTATTTGTCGGTTTAGATTTTAAATGATGTACAGTATAACCAAACATCGACGAAATTGATTCATAATTACCACGATTCCATGCGACTTCAATGGCATGACGAATCGCACGTTCAACTCTTGATGGCGTTGTGTTGAATTTTTTAGCAATTTCTGGATATAAAATTTTCGTCACAGATCCTAATAACTCGATATCTTCGAATACCATCTGAATAGCTTCTCTCAAATAAGAGTAACCTTTTATATGTGCAGGAACGCCAATTTCTTTTATAATGGCCGTAATCGTGCTATCTAATTGATGTTGATTTAATTTTTGAGGTGCCGTCGGTTGTAAAACACTTGTCTTTTTAGGAAGTGTTGCTTTCTGTCCAGCACAATGTAAGATTTTTTGAACCAATTGATCAAATTCAAATGGCTTTAGCATGAAATAGGATGCACCTAAGTCTACAGCTTGTTTCATCACATCTTCTTGACCAAATGCAGTTAACATTATAACTTGAATTGATGACATTTGTTCATTTTGATACATCGACTCTAAAACAGCTAACCCATCAAGATGTGGCATAATAATATCTAGCAGCAAAATATCTGGTGTGAATTCCTCAAGCATTTGTAAACAAACTTTCCCATTTGAAGCAGTTGCAATGATTTCAATTTCTGGATGTCCTTGAAAATACTGCTCCATCGTTTTTAATAACTCACGATTATCATCTGCAATCGCTACTTTAACCTTTGTCATTTAAAATTCCTCCTTCTGAACTGTGTTTCGAATATCCCGTTACCTACCCCAATGCATTTTTTTGCACACTGTGGAATTTTCGACATTTTTGTTTTAAAAACCTTTTCAATTTCCAAAAATGAGTATGTAGTCCGATACTTTCTTTTAATATCGACAAGTTATGATAAATAACTGACAAAGCTTCGAATGCTTATACCATTTATTTTAGTGAAAAAATGGAGATAAAACTACAGTTTTTTTTAAGTATCGCTAATCGCTTCATAAATAAACGAAATACATGGTGAACAATATATTTTCATGAAAGAATGGAGCCACCTTTTGGCAGCTCCTTCGTTTAAGATGATTTTTTTAACATTTCCGCTACAGTTATTGCTGCTCCTTTTTTCGGCTCCTCCACAAACATATGCGTAACCGCACCTACAAAACGACCGTCTTGAATGATAGGACTGCCACTCATTCCCTGCAAAATACCACCTGTTTTTTCAATGAGCTTTTTGTCAGTGACTATGAATTCAAGGCGTTCATTTTCAACCTTTGTAATTTCAATTGAAAAAGTTTCCACCTTACTGCCTTTGATCGCCGTATAGATTTCTGCTTTTCCTGCTTTTATATCCTTTTCATGCATAATTTCAATTGCTTTAGGCAAACTTTGTTGATAACCGTCTTCCCAACGGCCAAAAATCCCATAAACTGTATTTTTATCTATACTTCCTAATCGATCCTGATGTTTTTCAATGGAGGATATTTTATAGCCAGGTTGGCCAGGTATACTTTTACGAATTTGTTGAATCGAAGCTAAAAAAATGGAGCCAGCATGGAAATTAGGGGCTTCTTGTAAGGTTGAATCAACGATTTGGTGGCCTAACGCACCGTAATTTTTTGTCTCTGGATCAATGTATGTCAATGTTCCTACTCCATCTGTTTCATCTTTTAGAAAGGAAATAACATGTTCAGCTTCTTGCTCCTGTAACTCAAGTGTCACTTCTTTTCCTTCATTTTTTATCGTCCATTTCTGTTGTCCTTGTCGAGCAACAGCTTTTTTGGCATCTGCAAGTGTTTTTACTGTAATATCATTTATTTTTTCAATTACAGCGCCTCCTTTCATCCACTGATTGGAAGCTAATAGCACATCATGTGCTACAAATACATGTGATAGCTGAAGTTGAATACCAATTGCTTCGCCCATCGGAATTAGTTTTTTTGCGGCAAAAGCCTTTACGGGCATGAATAATAAAACGATGAGCATAGGCAAAATGACAAATTGACGCCAACGACGATACATACGACACCTCCTTTTTATTTTTGTCTTTATACTATGTGTTGTTGTGGCGTTCTTATAAGCGGTAAATATTTGCGCTAAAAGAAAAAACCCAGAAACAACGAGCTGTTTCTGGATTCTTTTGCTATCTCATTTGTTTTTTCCGTTCATTCGCCATTTTTAAGAGCTCTGTTGCGTGCTGCAAAGTTAAATCTGTAATTTCCGCTCCAGATATCATGCGACTGACTTCTTCGATACGAGCATTCGTATCTATTTCCAGCAATGACGTAAATGTTCGATCATGCTCGACTTCTTTTTTAATAAAATAATGATGATCAGCCATCGCTGCTACTTGTGGTAAATGCGAAATACATAAAACTTGAGAGTTAATGGATACTGCTGCAATTTTTTCTGCGATTGCTTGCGCTACGCGACCACTTACACCTGTATCTACCTCATCAAAAATAATAGATGTGATGCCATTTGACGATGAGAAAATCGTCTTTAACGCAAGCATCATACGCGATAATTCTCCACCAGAAGCAATTTTCGGCAAAGATTTTGGCGGCTCGCCTACATTCGTAGAAATATAAAAAATTACTTGGTCTTTTCCGTTTGCATCAAAGAAAGGTAATTCATCAAAATTAACAATAAATTTTGCTTTTTCCATATGTAATTCACGCAGTTCGGCCATAATAGCTTCACTTAAATTATGTGCAGCTTCTTTTCGAACAGTAGAAAGTTCTGCAGCAAGTTCCTCAAGTACCGTTTCCATTTCCAGCACTTTTCTTTCTTTCACTTGCAAAATTTCGTCTCGATTTAAAAGCTCATTTAGCTCTGTTTTAATTTTATCGTAATACGCTAAAATCTCTTCAACTGTTGAGCCATATTTGCGCTTCAAATTTTGTAATAACGCTAAACGTTGTTCAACCTCATTTAAGCGAGCGGGATCAAATTCTAATTCGTCCAACACATTTTTAACCTGGTACGCAGCATCTTGTAACGCATAAAATGCAGTAGTAACAGATTCGGATGCCTCTTTAAATTGTTCGTCAATAGTGGCAGCATCCTCTAAGGCTCCCATTGCATTACCAATCCAGTCAAGGCCTTTCGATTCACCTTGAATGGCTTCATAAGCTGCACTGGAGCGTTCAAAAATTTTATTGAAATTCATTAGACGACGGCGTTCATCAAGAAGCTCATCTTCCTCGCCAAGCTTTAAATTGGCATCCTCCAGCTCTTTCATTTGGAATTGATACAAATCAATACGTTGCGCCATTAACTGCTCATCAATCGAAATCGAAGCTAATTCTTTTTTTAGTGAACGATATTCATCATATTGAGAACTGTATGCCTCTTGAATTGGTGTAAGTTGTTCCTCGGCAAAATGATCAAGTAAAGAGATATGCTGCTTCTCATCCATTAATTCTTGATTTTCATGCTGACCATGAATATCGATAAGGCTAGCCCCAATATCACGTAAAACAGATAATGGCACAAGTTTACCGTTTACTCGACAAACACTTTTTCCAGAATCATTTAAATCACGGCGTAAAATAATGGTATCTTCTTCAATTTCAATGCCTGCCTCTTCAAGTTTCTTATGAACAGGATGCCCAGAACTTGAAATTTGAAATAAACCACCTAATTCTGCCTTTTTGGCTCCATGACGAATAAATTCGGTATTTCCTCGTCCGCCAGCAAGTAAATGCACGGCATCGATAATAATGGATTTTCCTGCTCCTGTTTCACCTGTTAAAACAGTTAAACCACCTGAAAAACTAACAGTTAAATCTTCGATGATGGCAAAGTTTCTTATACTTAGCTCTCTTAACACAAAATGTCACCTCTGTATCAAATTACCCTGCTATTTTATAGCATTTCTAATAAACGATTTTTAGTATTTTCACGCTCATCTTCATTACGACAAATAATTAAAATAGTATCGTCTCCAGAAATAGTCCCTAAAATTTCAGGCCAATCTAAATGGTCAAGTAATGATGCAATAGCATTGGCATTACCAGGAAGAGCCTTCATAACTAAAAAGTGTGATGCTCCGTCAATGCTGACAAAAGCATCAGCTAATGCACGATGTAATTTTTGTATAGGATTGAAGCGTTGGTCTGCGGGTAGGCTATATTTATAGCGTCCATCTTGTAAAGGTACTTTAACAAGATGAAGTTCTTTAATATCACGTGATACTGTTGCTTGTGTCACATTATAGCCTGCATCTTTTAAAAAATCGACTAAATCATCTTGTGTTTCGATTTCATGATTGGCAATAATGTCCCGAATTCGTATATGTCGTTGTCCTTTGTTCATCTCGGTCACCTCTTATAAATAGTTGAATATTTGTATATTTACACTACCATTTTAAGCATAAAAGCACAAGAAAAAACACGGCTCTGTAAACGAGCACGTGTTATTTTAGTGCACTATGCGCTTCTTCAACGAGTGTATTAAAAGCTGTATATGAAGAGACATCTTCATCACCAATAGGATTCACTAAATGGAATAAAAATTCAATATTCCCCTCGCCTCCTGTAATTGGTGAAAACGAAGCATCCTTAACGACAAAGCCAACCTCTGTCGCCATTGCAGCTGTCTTTTCTAAAACTTCTAAATGTACTTTTTTATCACGAACAATACCTTTTTTACCGACATTCTCTTTCCCAGCTTCAAACTGAGGTTTTACAAGTGCCATTACATCGCCACCTGGCATTAACAACGTTTTTAAGACCGGTAAAATAAGTGATAATGAAATAAAGCTGACATCAATTGTTGCAAAGTCTGGTAAGCCCTCTGTTAAATCTGGCGCTGTCGTATAACGGAAATTTGTTTTCTCCATGACAGTTACACGTTCATCAGAACGGATTTTCCACGCTAGTTGGTTGGAACCAACGTCCAGTGCATAGCAATGTCTTGCACCATTTTGTAATGCACAATCGGTAAATCCTCCTGTAGAGGAGCCAATATCTAGCATTAGCTTCCCCTCTACAGACATATCAAAAATTTGTAGCGCTTTTTCTAGCTTCAAGCCACCACGGCTAACATATTTTAAATCAGAGCCTTTTACTTGTAGCGGTGCATCAATAGCGATTTTTTCCCCCGCCTTATCGATGCGAATTTCATTAGAAAAAACAAGCCCTGCCATAATAGAGCGCTTTGCTTTTTCTCGCGTTTCGCAAAGCCCACGCTCTACAAGTAAAATGTCTACACGTTCTTTTGGATGTTTTGTCATTATTTATTCAAACCTACTTGCTGTTTTTGTTGAAGTAACACATGCATTCGTGCCACTGTATCTTCAGCCGTCATATGAATTTCAGCGAGAAGCTGGTCTACATTACCATGCTCAATAAAATGATCCGGTATACCCATACGATCGATCAGTGCACTTAAATAGCCATGGTCATGGGCAAATTCTAATACACCACTACCAAAACCACCTTGTAGAACCGCCTCTTCAATCGTTAATATTGGTTTACGGCTTGATAATATACGATGAAGCATATCCTCATCCATTGGTTTTATGAAACGAGCATTGACTACTTCTATCTCTACACCTTGCTGTGCTAAAATACCGGCTGCTTTCATTGCCATTGGAATCGTCGTACCAAAGGTTAAGATCGTAGCATCCTTACCTTCACGCAACACTTCCCAGCTACCAATTGGTAACGTCTTAAGCTCATCGTCTAACGGAACGCCTATCCCATTACCTCGTGGATAACGTAACGCAATTGGACCGCCATCATATTCAATGGCTGTTTTCACCATATGTTGACCTTCATTTTCATCTTTTGGCATCATAATTGTCATATTTGGAATATGACGAAGGAATGCAATATCAAATACGCCTTGATGGGTTTCACCGTCTGCGCCAACTAAGCCTGCACGGTCAATTCCTATAAAGACATTTAAATTTGGACGTGCGATATCATGTAGTACTTGATCATAGGCACGTTGAAGGAATGTTGAGTAAATGGCTAAAAATGGTTTCATTTTTTGCGTCGCTAGACCTGCTGCCATCGTGGCTGCATGTTGCTCGGCAATCCCCACATCAAAGAAACGCTCTGGGAAATCCTTTTGGATACCTTGTAGTTTCGATCCCACCGGCATTGCAGGTGTAATTGTGACAATTCGTTTATCCTCATGAGCAATTTTACGAACAGTCTCTGCAACCAAACTACTCCAAGCTGGACCTTTCGCCTCTGATTTTACAAAGGCACCGTTTTCAATTTTATATGGACCTGTCCCATGCCAGTTACCGATTGTATCATCTTCAGCTGGTTTATAACCTTTGCCCTTTTTCGTAATCACATGAACGAGCACTGGACCTTTTACTTTTTTAGCTTGTGATAAAGTTGCCTCAAGAGCTTCGAAATCATGTCCGTCAATCGGTCCTAGATATTTAAAGCCTAACTCCTCAAAGAACACACCTGATACCACTAAATATTTTAAGCTATCCTTTAAGCGTTCAGCAGTTGAAGCAAGCTTACCGCCTAGAACAGGAATCTTATTCATAAGTGATTCCAGTTCTTCTTTTGCTTTTGAATATTCCTTGGCTGTACGAAGACGTCCCAGTACATTGTGTAACGCCCCGACATTTGGAGCAATCGACATTTCATTATCGTTTAAAATGACAATCATATTCGTTTCAGCATGACCGATATGGTTTAATGCCTCTAGTGCCATACCACCTGTTAAAGCTCCATCACCAATAATTGGTATCACGAAGTTCTTTTCATTTTTTATATCACGTGCTGCTGCCATACCCATAGCTGCTGACAAAGATGTCGAGCTATGCCCCGTCTCCCACTCATCATGTTCACTCTCCACATGCTTTGGAAAACCACAAAGTCCTTTGAACTGACGTAATGTATCAAATTGACTTGCACGACCTGTCAAAATTTTGTGCACGTAAGCTTGGTGGCCAACATCCCATAAAAACTTATCTTGTGGACTGTCAAACATTTTATGGAGCATAATCGTTAGCTCCACAACACCTAGGTTCGGCCCGATATGACCACCTGTGACAGAACATTTTTCAATTAAGAAGGCACGAATTTCTTGCGCAAGTCGCTCAAGGTCCTTCTTATCTAAGTTTTTTAAAAAGGCTGGACTAGTTATCTTATTTAAATCCACCTTTCTCACACACCTTTTCAATAAATTATTCACCGTAATTGTGTTTCCACCATTATAACAGTGTTATCAATATGCTAAAAGTACGAACACTTTATTGTTTGCACATTGGCAAACGCCCTCACCTATTCTAGCATACTCTATACCTTTAACGCCTCGTTTTTATCCTAGTTTTTACGATGAACAATATAGGCTGCAAAATCACGTAATAAGCTGGCATCCACTTGCAATTTATCTAGTGCGTTATTGGCATGCTGATAATGCTCAGCAAGCTTTTCCTTTGCCCCATCTAAAGTTAGCAGAGCTGGGTATGTGCTTTTATCACTTGCTACATCTTTACCTGCAGTTTTTCCTAGTTCTTCTGTAGTTCCCTCAATATCTAAAATATCGTCTTGGATTTGGAAGGCAAGGCCGATATGATGTGCATATTCTTTTAAAGTTTCACGCTCTTTTTGCGATACATCAGCTAACACCGCACCCGCTTCAATACTAAATCGTAATAAAGCACCCGTTTTATTAATATGGACATGCTCAAGCTCAGCTATGTTCAGCTGACGTTTTTCACCTTCTATATCGAGTACTTGACCCCCAACCATACCTTCTGCACCAGCTGCTTCACTTAACAGACTGACAAGTTCAATTCGTTTTTCTGCTGATACATCCATGCGTGCTAAAATGCCAAACGCAAGTGTATTCAATGCATCACCCGCAAGCGTCGCTAATGCATCGCCATAAACTTTATGGTTTGTCGGCTTACCTCGACGGAAATCGTCATTATCCATACTTGGTAAATCATCATGGATTAACGAATACGTATGGATGATTTCAATGACTGATCCTACAGTTAAACCATGCATTAAATTTTGTTTGTATAGTTCAAGAACAGCCAAAACGAAAAGAGGGCGAATACGTTTACCTCCAGCTTTTAATGAATAAAGCATTGACTCTTTTAAATTGGCTGGTGCGTCAATTTTCTCAACTAGTGCAAACATTTCAGCTTCAACTTGTGGTATGTTGCTTTCAATAAAATGCTTTAATTGCTCGTTCATTTCTTAGTTCTCTCCCTTTAGTGGATCAAATGCTGTCGTTTCACCTGTCTCTTGGACAATTGAAATTAACTGCTCTTCAGCATTTTGTAGCTTGCTATGGCAAAATTGCGAAAGCTCCATGCCTTGTTTATATAAATCAATCGCATTTTCTAGCGGCACATCACCTTGCTCTAGCTGACGGACAATTTCCTCTAGTGCCGTCATTGCTTCTGCGAAAGTTTGTTGTTTCTCTGCCACAATTATTCCCCCTCATTTTTAGGCAAGATCTTTACCACATCAGCAATTACCTTTCCATCATGGAAAGAAAGTGTTAATTGATCCTGTGGCTTAACATCAGCTGCTGATTTCAACATTTGTTGATCTTTATAAGCTACCGTAAAGCCCCTTGTTAAAATGGCAAGCGGATTCAATGCTTCTAAAGTTCTGACGGTTGCCTCAAATTGTTGTTTTTGCTTCGTTACATAATGCGTTGTAGCACGAGTTAATTGTTGGACATGTGCTTCTAGCTCTCGTTGATGGAAAGCTAATGCTTTTTTCGGTGAGTGCTGCTCTACTGCACTACGTAATTGTTGAAACTGCGCTGTTTTCTTCATTAAATCGACCTGCATTGCTTTTTGCAATCCCGACTCAAGTTGTGCTAACCTTTCCGTAAATGGTCGATATAGACGTTCTGGCATTGACAGCGGATAAGACTGTTGGAGCTTATTTAGACGTTGCCGTTCTGCAATAAGTTGCGCTCTTACAATTTGGTGGAGCTGTGATTTTTGTGTAAGTACTCGCTGAAATAAATCCTGTTGATCAGGTACAGTCATCTCAGCCGCAGCTGTTGGTGTTGGTGCACGCAAATCAGCTACATAATCCGCTATAGTTGTATCTGTTTCATGACCTACTGCACTAATAATAGGGATACGACTTTCAAAAATCGCTCTTGCAACAACTTCCTCATTAAATGCCCATAAATCCTCAATCGATCCACCGCCCCGCCCAACAATCAGTACATCGCAACTCGCATCCATATTTGCGCTCTCAATATTGCGAACAATATTTGGCGCTGCTTGTGCTCCTTGTACAAGGGTAGGATAAATAAAAATTTCAGCAAGTGGATAACGTCTCTTTAATGTTGTACAGATATCTCGAATGGCTGCACCTGTTGTAGACGTTAAAACACCGATTTTTTCAGGAAATCTCGGAATTGGTTGTTTCCACTCAGGTTTAAAAAGCCCTTCTTTTTGTAACTGCTCTTTCAGCTGGTTAAAGGCAACAAACAAGCTACCGATTCCATCTGGTTGCATTTCCTGTACATATAGTTGATATGTACCGTAGCCTTCGTAAACGTTTACATCCCCACGAATAAATACTTGCATACCTTCCTTAGGTTCAAACGCCAACTTTCCGGCCGCTGATTTAAACATTGTAGCCGCAATCCGTGCTCCATCATCTTTTAATGTAAAGTAAATATGCCCCGATTGATGAATCTTGACATTGGATAGCTCTCCCTTTACATAGACTTCACGTAAATGCGGATCAGCATCAAATTTCCGTTTAATATATTTTGTTAATGCTTTTACAGTTAAATAAGAAGCAGATGTCATTTTTCCGGCTCCTTTACTAAAATCAAGTTTTTCACAAAACTACACCTATCATAACATTTTTTATTGTGCCTGACGTGCCAAAATGCAGTTTCGCTTGAAAAAACGACTGTCTTTCATAGAATTGAAAACCTTACTATAACATATCTTAAGACCTCGTATTAGATAAAGTATGTTTTTTCGACGAAATGTGCGTTGGAGTTACGTTTTGACTGAGTGCTTTGCTGATAGAGCAGATAGAAGAGGCGAAGTGGCAGATTGAGCTACGAGAATGGCGGATTGAAACGCCAGAATGACGGTAAGAAGACGGAGCGAGGTGGAAAAAGTAGCTTGGACGACGGATGGATCTGCCGGAGCGACGGATAAAACAAGTGAAGTGACGGATTGAAACGACGGAGCGACGGTATGAAGGAGAAACGACGGATTGATCTGCTGGAGCGACGGATAAAACAAGTGAAGTGACGGATTGAACCGACGAAGCGACGGTATGAAAGCGAAACGACGGATGGATCTGCCGGAGCGACGGATAATACAAGTGAAGTGACGGATTGAACCGACGAAGCGACGGTATGAAGGAGAAACGACGGATTGATCTGCTGGAGCGACGGATAAAACAAGTGAAGTGACGGATTGAACCGACGGACCGACGGTATGAAGGAGAAACGACGGATTGATCTGCCGGAGCGACGGATAAAACAAACCAAGTGACGGATTGAACCGACAGAACGACGGTATGAAAGCGAAACGACGGATTGATCTGCCGGAGCGACGGATAAAACAAACCAAGTGACGGGTTGAACCGACAGAACGACGGTATGAAAGCGAAACGACGGATACATTTGCCAGAGCGACGGATAGAATCGTCGAAATGATGGATAGAAGTCGAATACCTACCATTTTATTTTCTCAACAAACAAGAAAGCCTCACAACTAATTAAAGTTATGAGGCTTTTAAAATTAATAAAATATTAAAAGGAGCGTACCTACAAGAAAGCAATAATATGTAAAGTAGCTAAGCTTCCCACTTTTCATGATTCCCATAAACCAACGCATTGCAAAATAGGTCATAAATAATGTCGCTATAAATGTCGCAGCATAAGGAATTGCTAATGCACTTTTATTTGGCTCATCTAAAAAATCAGAAATCCCAAGGACAACCCCACCAAGACTTACAGGAATATAAAGCATGAAGGAAAATCGTAAAGCGGTTTCCTGTTTCATACCAACTGCAATGGCTGAAATAATCGTTGCTCCTGAACGACTAATACCAGGTGTTAATGCTACAGCTTGACCAAGACCTACGATGATGGCGTCTTTTGCAGTCAAATCCGCATCTCTTTTCGTACCACGCATATTACGGATTAGCCATAAGGCAATACCTGTCACAAAAAGCATAAGCGCAATCGTTGTCATACTAACATTATCCGCAATAACATCACTTAATAAAACACCTAAAATGCCCGCTGGAATAGAACCGATCACGATAAATATGGAAAAACGGAAATCCGCTTTATAACGATTCTCTCCCGTTTTAAGATAAAGGAAAAAATTTGTGATGAGTCGGATAATATCCTCTCGATAAATATAGACAATAGCTAGTAAAGAAGCTGTGTTCGTTAAAATAGCAAAAGTAAATCCTTGCTCACCAAGACCAAGAATTTCACTTGCAATCATAACATGACCGCTTGATGATACAGGAATTGGCTCAGTAAATCCTTGGACAAGACCGATAATAATATGTTTGATAATCAGTATTAAATCTATGTTTTCCATAAAAACCTCCCTATTCATATGTATGACCCAAACGTTATATTAGACGTTAAAAACAACGTAAAAGTTCTCGAAATACTTAATCATACAAAAAAAGCTACCTCAATTTAAAATTGAGATAGCTTTTTATAAAGAGTCATTCAAAATTATAGCTTAACTATATGTTCAAGCTTATTTTCTGCTGCTTGAACTGTGTTGAATAGTAACATCGTAATTGTCATTGGTCCTACACCGCCTGGTACAGGTGTTATATGAGACGCAATTCCATCAACCTCATTGAAGTTTACGTCACCGCAAAGCTTGTTGTTTTCATCACGATTGATTCCAACATCTATAACAACAGCGCCTTCTTTAACATGCTCTTTTGTAATAAAGTTCGCACGTCCAACTGCCGCAATTAAAATATCTGCTTGTTTAGTGAACGAATGTAAATTTGGTGTTTTGGAATGCGTATATGTCACAGTTGCATCCTTTTGTAGTAGAAGTTGTCCCATTGGTTTCCCAACGATATGACTACGCCCTACGATGACCGCATGCTTTCCTGCTACTTCGATTCCTGAAAATTCAAGAAGCTTCATTACGCCAAACGGTGTACAAGGCAAAAATGTTTCTTGGCCAAGCATCATTTTCCCAACACTTACCGGTGAGAAGCCATCAACGTCTTTTTCAACAGCAATTGTGGCAATAACAATATCCTCATCAATATGTTTTGGGAGTGGTAATTGTACTAAAATACCATGTATATCTTCACGATTATTTAATAATTCAATTTGTGCTAATAATGATTCTTGTGTAGTTTCTTCTGGTAGTTTGATTAGCTCTGAAAACATACCGATGGCTTCACAAGATTTTTGCTTATTTCTCACATATGTAGCCGAGGCTTGGTTGTCTCCTACTAAAACAACCGCTAAGCCTGGTGTTAATCCTTGCTCTTTTAAACGCGTTACTCGCTCTGCTACTGAATTACGAATTTCTTGACCAATTTCTTTACCATTAATAATTGCACTTGACATAGACCTTAGTTACTCCTTCCAATTCAACACATGTTATTGTTCTGTAAATTTAGAAAGTACGCCATTAACAAATTTAGACGAACCATCGTCGCCAAATGTTTTGCATAACTCGATTGCTTCATTAAGTACTACTCTTTTTGGTGTTTCTGGCATGTATAAAATCTCATATACAGCTAGACGTAAAACCGTTCTTTCAATTTTAGGTAAACGGGCAAGCGACCACTTTTCAAGATGCTGTTCTAAAGCAGCATCGATTTCCTCCAAATGTTCAACTGTTCCAGTAACAATCTTTTCATAGAAGACGTTTGTTGGTTGGCCTTTAATATGACCCATTGCTTCTTCTACTGTTAGATCGGTATTGTCTAGCTGAAACAAAACTTGCAACGCTTTTTCGCGTGCTTCATGTCGTTTCATGTAAAGCTCTCCTTCTTAAGTGGCATTAAGGTTTATAATAGCATAAATTCGTAAGAGAAACACGAATTCAAGCAAGTTTTAAATAATCTGATACCTTTTTCAAGCAAGTTTTTGCTTATTTTAACACCCTGCAATTAACTTTACTAAGAAATATATTGAAATTTAAAATCAACCTTTATTATTTATATACCAAGAATGTTATAATTAAGGAAATTAATTATCATCTTTTGAGGTGTTCATTATGCAATATGAAGTTACATGTACAAGTTGCAAAAGAAATTTCAAGTTATATGAAGGCGAGGAACAGTATAAACAATTCAAAGAACGCAAATCGCATCTATTTTACTGCGATAATTGTAAACATAAAATTCGTTTTGATGCGATAAGAAACTTCTTTAGCTCTTACTAGTAAAGGCATTTTATGAATAAACTTAGAGAAATAACTATGCAGGCTTCATTAACATCGGAGCATGAAAGAAATATAAAACACTTTGTATAACCGCGAACGAATACTTCCACACTATAAAAATTAATTAAGTATAGGTAATTGCGTCCGGAACCGGCTGAAAGAAGTTAAAACAAATCTTTTGACCCTATAGTTACTATAGGGTTTATTGTATTACGTGGAAATATTCTAGTAGATTTTGATTCATGTATCGTGAAAGATTGAAGGAGAACAGTATGAATAAGAAACAACTTTTAACCTTAAGTATTTTATTATCGAATTTATTCATTGCCTTTTTAGGTATTGGTTTAGTAATACCTGTGCTACCAACACTCATGAATGAGCTGAAAATTTCAGGCTCTGTCGTTGGTTATATGGTGGCCGCATTTGCTATCACTCAACTTATCGTATCACCAATTTCTGGTAAAATGGTGGATAACATTGGCCGTAAAATTATGATCGTTGCAGGTCTATTTATATTCGGTTTTTCAGAGCTGTTATTTGGTCTTGGACGCTCAGTTGAAATACTCTTTATCTCTCGTATGTTAGGTGGTATCAGTGCTGCTTTCATCATGCCTGCGGTAACTGCATATATCGCCGATATTACAACCTTGTCACAACGTCCAAAGGCTTTGGGTTATATGAGTGCAGCGATTAGTACTGGCTTCATTATCGGTCCTGGTATCGGTGGATTTTTGGCTGAATTCGGAACGCGCATACCATTTTATGCTGCTGGTATACTTGGATTTATAGCAGCGCTCTTGTCATTTATTTTACTAAAAGAACCGACTCGTGCTGATGATGATGAACAGTCTGCACCATCAATTTTAGGCAGTGTGAAGCGTATTTTCAGCCCATTATACCTTATTCCATTCGTGCTTATTTTCGTATTATCATTTGGTTTAGCTGCATTTGAATCGTTATTTAGTCTATTTGTGGATCATAAATTCGCATTTACGCCTTCAGATATTGCGATTATTATTACGGGAAGCGGAGTAGTTGGGGCTCTTGCTCAGCTAGTATTATTCGATTGGCTGACAAAGAAAATGGGCGAGATTAATCTTATCCGTTATTCACTTGTCCTATCTGCTGTTTTAACATTTGCTATGACATTCGTAAGCCACTATTTCGCAATATTATTTGTCACATTCTTTATTTTCGTCGGCTTCGATTTAATTCGTCCTGCCGTTACCTCTTATTTATCTAAAATTGCTGGTAATGAACAAGGATTCGTTGGTGGCATGAACTCTATGTTTACAAGTCTAGGAAATATATTCGGCCCTATTTTAGGTGGGGTACTATTCGATATCAATTTGAACTATCCGTATTACTTTGCAACAATTGTTTTAACACTCGGCGTTATCCTTGCTTTGTTCTGGAGAAAGCCAAAGCATATAGAAATATAATAAAGTAGCTATACTAATCACTGCTGAACAATTTCCGTGAAAAACGTGAAAAAGAAGGATTGCCCTGCAAAAGGCAACCCTTCTTTTTATTCTTGCACAGCTACTTCTTCTTTTTCAAAGAGAATGCCAGTAATATGGACATTCACTTCAGCTGTATCAAGTGCAGTCATATTAAAAATCGCTTGGCGAATTTGAGTTTGAACTTCCTTCGCCACTTTCGGGATTGTATAGCCGTATTTTACAGAGCAAAATACATCAATGGCAATCTCACCAGTTTCAGTAACACCCGATTTAATGCCTTTATTGTGAACTTTTTTACCGAAGCGTTCAACTACGCCCGTAGCAATATTACCACGAGTTGCAGCGACCCCTTCTACCTCATTCACTGCGATTCCAGCAACAACCTCGATTACTTCCGCTGCTACTTCAATTTTCCCAAGTTCTTCTTTACCAGAAGGTGTTGGTTGTACGAAAGATTGTCCTACTTTCTCTGCCATACAAATATCATCCTTTCCCTTACACATCACAAACAAATGCTGTACTTACGCTTATTATACTATAAAAAGGAAAGTTTGGCTTCGTAAAGACGCTTTAATTTATTTGGATCATGTTTATGTCGATAAATTAACAAAGTTTATCGATAAAAATAAAAAGCGAAGACGATGAAGATTTCTTCGCCATTTTATTTGCGTTTCTTTTTAGAATAAATCACAAACCAGACAAAGTATAAGATTGTAACTAGTGATAAACCTAATGAAACATATCTACTTTGCTCATTGGGCAAAACAATAGTAAGGACAATAGTTAAAATAATTGCAGGTAGCATCGTACAAAACCAAACTCGTACTGCTTTATTTTTAAACGAAAGTTCAAAACCCTCCATACAATCATCCTATTCATTATTTGTAAACGGCTCTTTATTTTTTTGTGATGGCTGTTGAAAAGTCATTAATTGCCTTCTTTTATCCCTGCTACATTATCAATAGAAGTAGATTTACCATTGATGTGAATATCAATCGTATCAAGGTTCGGATCCAATGTTAATTTATAAACATGTTGTTTTAGTGCATTATCCTGTTGATTCGTAATGTCTAACTTTATTATTAATGTATTCCCCTGCGTTTCAAGGTCTGATGTAACCGTTCCTTTTGACCGAAAAACGACATAAGAAATATCCTTATCTACTACATTGATTTTTTGAAGTGTATATTTTTCATCAATTACCTCTTGCACTTTATCTGGAACAATCTCAATTTCACTAATACTTAACGTTGGTGAATTACACGCTGTTAAAAGAAACACTGACAAAAGTGCTAAAAATAACAATTTTTTCATTGCCGTTTAACCCACCCCTCTTAAATAACTGAAAATTCCATCTACAAAACATTGTAACATAGAAAATCATGAATTGGTAAAGGAATAGGAATTGCGCAACAAATGAGATTGACGTTTGGCTACAGGCAATACGATAAGCTTAGGGTTATAACAACGGTAGCAAGCTCTTAGAAAAGACTTTTTTCTGTTCTCCGTTTTTTGGACATAAAAACCTCCTAACTAATAAAAGTTAGAAGGTTTAAGTTATGACACTATTAAATAAGCCGATTTAAAATCGACTTACATTTATTAAAAACCCAAATAATTGAATATGCGAAAGTCTATATTTCAACGCTTCTCGCTTTATTATTTAATCAATTATGAATATGTAGTGTTACTGTCTCTTTTCAACAAATAACAAAATTAGTGTTGCAATCGGACCTAATACAAGAGAAAGTAAAAACCAATTTAGCCCTGTTCTATTCTTCCCTTGTGCAAGTGCAGCATTTATCAACGCCAATGTACCCCAACCTACGAAATATTCGTTATTCATCATCTGCCTCCTATCTCTTTTAACGATATAGCACCGATAGTATACACTTTCTCCATAAATTTGATTATAACATATACAAATAATATGCTTCAAAACCACTGTAATCACAGCAGAGGAACAAAAAATGGTGGAAAAAATATCCGTTGTTAAAGAAGGATTTGTAACATAAGAAAATGGAAAAGGTTTCTTTTTTACAAAAGAAAAATGATTATTAAAGTAACTTTAGACGAAATTGACTCGCTTCGAAGTAACGGTCGATCTCTTTAAAACCATCTATCACAATACTTTCCTATGATATCATTTCCACGTATAGTTTTTTCATTTTATAATAGCGATTTAAGTAGGCGGTTATGATAACTTTTCGTCAATCCAAACATTAGCACACAAACATCACTCTAAGGGCTTGTACTAATGACGACTACTCATTATATACCAGTCCTATTGTGATGTTTCACACCCCCTATTGTCACCTTACGAACGCCTGACAGACACATTTACTCTTTCACAATTAACTCAACACCTTTCTTCCCCACATGTATTTAGCCACATTAATTGCTTTAAACGTTAGTTCTCGTTAGATATAGTTCTTCTTATAGTCAATACGTATGTATTGTCGGTAGTTACGGAGTCGATAGCCGTTTACATGACGTAATATTTTAAAGATAGTAGTTTAGATAAAAAGAAAGTAGTATAGTTCGTGTATCCCGTTTGGTATTGCTAAAGCGTATCTACCCTGATACCCTAATCACCACCAAAATACCGTTCAGCTCTAAGCGTCAATCCTCTTTCGATATACCGTTTTCCAATAAAACTTTCATCTACTATATACCTCACACTAAAACGTCCTATTTTGGGACAACTTTTCGGAAAAATTTATTCCTATTTACTTAAACGTTCATCCCTCCTTTGTTTTATGCGTTCTAACCTTTGTATGATAAATACGCCTACTTGCGATCTAAAGCTATTTCTAGCCACGTTTATAAAGGCGAAATGAAGGCCTCATTCTTCCTAAGAACTCAAACACCATTTCAGATATGATTTCCGCAAAAGCACAATTCTTACTATAAATGGTGTTATACTATAATAAAGGAGGGAATACGAAGTGGAATTTAAATTTGGGGACGGTTCTCTTTTTCTACCCCCTTTACACATTACGATTATAGCAATAACCATTATTTTCCTTTTAGTAAGATGGAGCAAGCAATTAGAAACAAGACGTTTTACGATTTTCTTTTACTTTCTAATTAGTAGTACATATATTACTCCAATTTTTTCTCTCAACACAAAAGAAGGTGTCTTTCAGCTATGGGTTCCTTTGGGATTTATAGTAGTATTCTTTTACTTGTTTCGTAGTGAAAGAAATCATCCAGCTAAAATGAAAGCTAGTATTCTAGGTCTTTCCATAGCAATATATCAGTTAATTCTGCAATATTTCTGACGGATTTTTCTAGCCCATTAACGGACATTCTGGTTATAAAAATAGAAAAACTAGGTGTTGGCGCACCTAGTTTTCGTCAACCACTGTTGGCGCTACGATTATGATACTAGTCGCAAGTTGGCGCGAGCTCTAGCGAATATTTGCCGAAGTCTGTTGGCGCAGATTTCAGTGTTATATATGACTATACTAATTGACGCTTGTTGAGCGTTTAACTCTGGGCAATGGATCTCATAAGACATTAGGAACCTTTTCAACTACATTTCTAATTCATCATCGAATGGTAGTTTTAAAACGTCCCTCCCTTTCATAATGTCTCCCTCGATAATTAACATCCGATCATCAAAGTATACATTTTTTTCTTCTAATTGAATTAACATACTCATACGTAAACCACATTTATATATTGATAAATAGCTACTGCATCTTTCAAAGAATAAAGTTACTCATATTTAATAACGAAAGACGTATCGCTAAATTTATTCTCATTAGCTGGTGGTTTGATTTTCCCGTCGACTTAAATTTTTATATCCTTCCAAAAACGCCTTTCAATCCAACCGTTATCGAATATACGATTTAATATCGCTTTTATCACACGTAATTTACTTTGCTTTGTAATGTCTTTTACATCGCCTAATGATAAGATAAATCCGAATAGTATTTCCACTGTAATTTCATCTAAATATTCGACATTCATATTCGTTAATAACCGCCTAAAATTGTAGTCGTATTCGCGTATGCCCGATAAGCGCATTTGTTCTTTAACGATGATTAGCGCCGAATACGCACTAATACGATTACCTTTTAAACTAACTGGATTAACATCAATCATAATTGTCGGCGCTGATATTAGCAGCTCATTATTTTCGTTTTTAGGATTAATCGTTTTTAGTTCAATCGAATTCATATTTTCTAAGTCAAAAATCCCTGTACGTTGACTATTTTTACGCACAAAAAAGACCCCCTAACGAATCGGTTTCGTTAAAGGGTCTAAAAATCGGATATTCCGTTTTGTTTTATTCCTAATTCTATTCCGCCAACTATTCCGCTGGCAAATATCGCACAACTATTTCGCAAGCTTCCCGATTATTAGCCGAGATGGTTAAACCGTTGATACGGCTTACTTGCTTGTCCCCAAAACATCATTCTCTTCTAGGAACTTCGTATTGAATTGCGCTGATTTGAAAACGTCATTGTTCATCAATGCTTGGTGGAATGGAATTGTTGTATTGATCCCAGGACCAGATACTTCGAATTCGCTAAGCGCACGATTCATTTTCGCAATCGCTTCTTCACGTGTATCTGCATGAACAATTAGTTTTGCAACCATAGAATCATAGTAAGGTGGAATTGTATAACCAGCATATACTGCAGAGTCAATACGTACACCGTAGCCACCTGGAGTTACATAAGTATCTACAGTACCAGCTGATGGCATGAAGTTTTTATAAGCATTTTCTGCGTTAATACGGCATTCAATTGCCCATCCATTTAATTGAATATCATCTTGAGTGAAAGGAAGTTTTTCACCAGATGCAATTTTTAATTGTTGTTGTACAAGATCAACACCAGAAATCATTTCAGTTACTGGGTGTTCTACTTGGATACGAGTATTCATTTCCATGAAGTAGAATTTATCTTCTCTATAGTCATAAATAAACTCGATAGTTCCAGCACCTTCATAGTTACAAGCTTGTGCAGCTTTAACGGCAGCCGCACCCATCTCAGCACGACGCTCTGAAGATAGCGCTGGAGACGGAGCTTCCTCTACTAATTTCTGCATACGACGTTGAACTGTACAGTCACGTTCACCTAAATGTACAACGTTACCATAGCCATCCGCTAATACTTGGATTTCACAGTGACGGAAGTACTCGATGAATTTTTCTAAATAAACGCCAGGGTTACCGAATGCTGCAGCAGCCTCTTTTTGCGTAATTTCAATGCCTTTTACAAGGTCTTCTTCTGTACGTGCTACACGGATACCTTTACCGCCACCACCAGCAGTTGCTTTAATGATAACTGGGTACCCAATTTTAGCAGCCCATTCTTTACCTGTTTCGATATCTGGAACAATACCAGTACCCGGAACAAGCGGAACACCTGCTGCTTCCATTGTTGTACGTGCAACATCTTTAATACCCATAATTTTAATTGAATCTGATGAAGGTCCAATGAACTTAATGCCTGCGTTTTCACAAGCTTCAGCGAAGTCAGCGTTTTCAGATACGAAACCGTAACCTGGATGGATACCGTCTGCACCTGTTTTTTCTGCTACGCTCAGTAAAGCCGGGAAGCTAAGATATGAATCTTTTGATAGCTTTGGTCCGATGCAATATGCTTCGTCTGCTAATTTCACATGTAATGCGTCTGCGTCTGCTTCTGAATATACGGCAACAGATTGAATGCCTAACTCTTTACAAGCACGAATGATACGCACAGCGATTTCGCCGCGGTTTGCAATTAAAACTTTTTTCATATTGTGCACTCCTTACTCAGCTTTTACAAGGAATAATGGTTGTCCGTATTCTACTAATTCACCGTCTTTAACAAGTACTTCAACGATTTCCCCTTGAACTTCTGCTTCAATTTCGTTGAATAGTTTCATAGCTTCTACGATACATACGATTGTTTCATTACCAACTTTGTCCCCCACTTTAACGTAAGCTGGTGAATCCGGGTTTGGAGATTGATAAAAAGTACCGACCATCGGAGATACAATTTTATGTAACGATGGGTCGTTATTTACTGGTGCTGCAGCTGGTGCTTCTTCAGCTTTTGCTGGAGCAGGAGTAGCTGGTGCTACAGGAGCCGCTGCTGGTGCAGATTGTTGTACAACAGGTGCCACTACTTCTTTTTTAGGTGCTACAGTTTCAGTAACAACAACACCATTCTTTTTTAATTTAACTTTTGCCCCATCTGCTTCATAAACGAACTCGTCAATTGAAGAAGAATCTACCAATTTAATGATTTCACGAATTTCTTGAATTTTGAACATTTTCCTAACTCTCCTTATGAAATAAAATCTACTACAAGCACTATTCTATATTTTTTTCGAACAATTTGAAATACTTTAATGCAAATTAAGTAAATATGAACAAAACAAAAGGCTTTCTTTTACTAAACGAAAGCCTTTTCATGATACTGATATATAACAATGATTTCAAATAAACAGAATATTAGTATTTTTCTTGTTATTTTTAATTGTTACTATTTGCACTGAATTTTACTAGGACGTCATTTGCGCCTTCCATTTCTGTTCTCACTAAATAAATAATTTCATTCGCTTGCGCTTTTGATAGCTCCTCCGCCATAACAGTTACCTGTACTTTATCACCGTCTGCTCGTACAAATGCATCGGAATAACCTAAAGATTTAATAAGCATTTCTAACATTGCTTCAGAGGATTCTTGTTTTATAAGGCTATCCATCTCATTATAAGCTTTACTTTTATCTTCTGCTGAATAATCTTGTGAACCGATTTTCTGCTCTAATTGCGAACGAAGCTGGCTTCTTTCATCACTAACTTGCATGCGCATCTCTTCAAATAAATGGCTTGGAGAAGATACTTCCTTCGTCTCTCCCTCTTTCGTTGCTTCTTGATCAGTCACACCTGTTACTGCAGTTTGCTGTAATGCGTCATCTGTGAAAATAGTTAGTCCATTAAATTGTTTTGCTGGATCAACCAAATAATACACTGAAATAACCGCTACTAGACTTAATAATGTCATAAACCAAACTGTTCTTCTACGTACGCGCATTTACTTTTCCTCCTTATTTTCCATTGGAACGATAATAATTCGATGAATCGGTAATTGCATTACTTGACTAACAACCGCACGAATTTCATTTTTAACAAAGATATCTGATGCTCCTTTTGAAACAATTAGTATCCCCGTTACTTCTTTCGTGCCTTGTTCAGTTCCTCGAAAATATTGACTGAATAATTGATTGTCATCCTTCTCATCTGTCATATCTCCGTAATAAAAATAGACTTTTACCTCCCCAACACCTTTCATAGCCTTCAATGTCTGTTCAAGTTTTTCTTCATTGGTTTTCGGTGATACTTGCCCATTCGTTGTATTCGTTTGATACATTGGTAAAATGATGAAAATTCCCACGGAGGCAGCGATCAGCATTAAGACTAAAAATGACGTTGTTTTTTTTGGTTTCTTTTCCACATCACTTGTACATTGCCTCCTTTCATCTCTTCTCTTTTTCAAGTGTATGTACGCTTGTTTCCTCCTATGAATTGATAAATGGAATCTTTAATAGCAATTGCAAAAATACTAACGTAATGACAAGCTTTGTAAGTGAAATTATTTCTTTATCGTCCGTTAGAAACACGAATATCTGACAGATAAAGAGAATTGCTAATAAAAGAATCAATTTATCTCCCTCCAGCCATAACTTGCACAAAAACGATGAGGAATAAACAAGAAAACATAAACGAAAAAGCAATTAGAAATGATACAGCACATAATGTAAATAGAGATTTACTAACATGATCTAGAAGTCTACAAATATCATCAAAGGCGATTGGCTCTAAAATAGCAGCTAACATTTTCAACGAATAGGCAGCAACAACAAGCTGCACTGTAGGAATGAACGACACGGTAATAACCGCTATAAACGCAGTAATACTACTAATAGAAGAAGAGAATTGTGTCATATGCTGGAACATTGAAAAACTATCTACTATAAAGGAACCGACAACTGGAATATTTTCCTCTATTAATTTTTTCACAGGCTCTGCAACAGCTGCGTTGACACTAAAAGCTGCAACACCACTCGCCGACATTAAAATGATGTAACAAATAACTGATGCAGAGACGATGCTCATAATGGTAAAACGAATCAATTCAGCAATTCTCGTAAACGAAATTTCTTTAACGATGACACTGCAAACATCAAAAACAATGGCAAGAAGAACTCCCGGAATAAGCCATTTACTACTAATAATCGTTAATACTTGTACAAAAAAAAGTAAAAAAGGCTGCCAAGAAGCAATCGCTGTAATGCTGCTTGATAAAAGAAAACTTGAAGTAAGGATGGGATAAAATGCTGTAAAAATATGAGCAAGTCCCTTTGCGATTTCGTCTATTAATGTAAATGAATTCACAACGACAGGTCCTATTGTTGCAAGGACTATAAGAAAAAAAAGTATCCTTGTCCCTTTTTCAAATTCTGGTAAAATCATATTGATTATCAAAATAATAATGACGTAGCCACATAAAATAAGCGTCATCTTCAGCAATAGAAAGAATGGATCCGTTAAAAACGAAAATATTTGCTCTAGCAATGTCTTCGCCCCTTAGTTTAGCCGTTGTAAAATGGCCGACACCTCCTGTAAAACAGCCAAAAACTCCTTAAACCAGTACAACAAAATAACTATTTTGACCCCATCATAGACGATGTGCCCGAGTACTTTATAGTTTTGTTCTACCAGCAACATCGACACCCATTGCCCGATATAAAAAAGGCTAGCACTTACCACAATGGCTTTTGCATAAGGCAAAAATGCTAATGTCTCAAGTAATTGCTTGATGAAAGGCAATAAGAGTGTCGAAAACAACATACCGAAAAGTAAAAACGAAAACATTACACTAATTAGCGCATGGAGTGGCTGTATGACTTCTTTTATAAGCAATAATAAAAGCAGCATGACAACAGCAACGATGACAATTTCCATTTACCTACCCTGATGAGGTCAGCCATTGAAAGAATGTAAGGATCTCATTAAAAAATAGACGTAAAAATCGCAGTAATTCCGCTGTCATATATAAATAGGCAATGAAAAATAGGAAAAATGAAAATTCTTTCTTTCCTGTTTGATCAAAGAAGACATGAAGAAGCGCAACTACTAGTCCCACTCCCGCGACTCTTAATACGTCTTGTAATTCCATTTCATACGCCCCCTCGTGTACAGCAATATATGTCGCTACCACAAAAAAAAGACCTCCATACTTACGTATAGAGATCTTAGTATTTTTATGAAATTAATGACGCCTCGTCATCCTTGCGTTCTAGATTGGCTTTGCGCAACCCAAAGACCCCTTCCCGCTTGCGTAACGCCGGGTTTCAGTGGATGTTAGACATCTTGATGAGTACTTAAATTCGCCACCACCCATAGAGGAAGAACGTTTTATAGCTGACGCTTCGCTTCCGTTAAGAAAACTCTTACTGAAAAAAGTTAAAGTAACTTTTCAATTATGCTTTTCACAGTACCCGGTTGTTTCACTAAATAGCTTTTTTCGCCCATCCACATCGATAAATAGTCAGCCTTACCCTGTTTTGCGCCTTCTTTACGAATCGTTGTAGTTAGATCATTTTGCAATGGATAAGGGGCTACAGTAGCATCCTTCATACGTTCAGTAAAACCATTTGCTAAGCCTCTTGCTGGTTTCCCAGAAAAAGCACGTGTAATCGTCGTTTGCTGTGCTTCCGATTGAAGCAAGGCATTTTTATAAAGAGGTGAAATTTCACACTCATCTGCTACAAGTAAGGCTGTACCAATTTGAACCGCTTGTGCACCCATTGCTAGTGCTTTGCTTACCTCTTCCTTTGTAACAATGCCTCCAGCAGCAATAATCGGTATGGAAATTTGTCCTACCACTTGTTGCAGTAAATCATGCAAATCAATTAATTGCATAGGTTCAGTGAAGGAACCACGATGACCACCAGCTTCGCCACCTTGAAGAACAACAGCTTGCATACCTGCTTGTTCTACACGCTTTGCTTCCTCTAGTGTAGTAGCTGTACCAATTACATAAACTTCGTTGTCCTTTAAACGATGAATAACATCTGCTGAAGGAATACCAAATGTAAAGGAACAAATGGCTACATTTTCTTCAAGAACAGCTTGTACTTGTTCTTCAAATACTTCCTTGGACATGACACTTTGTACAGGTGATAGTCCAAGTTCATCATAAAACGGTTGTAAAGCCATTCGAGCTTTTTGAAGAACATCTATATCAATACGTGGTTCTTCTTGTACAAATAAATTAATCGCAAATGGCTTTTTCGTTAGCTTTTTAACTTCCTGAATAAAGCTTTTTGTTTGCTCACCATCTAAATAGCCCGCTCCAATCGAGCCTAAAACACCTTGTTCTGCACAGGCAGCCACAAATTTTGGCGTAGTTACACCAGCCATTGGCGCCTGTATTATTGGATATGGAATTTCAAAAGTTGTTTGTAGCATAGCATTCACTCCTTACTATTATTGTAAACAAATCTTCCAATTATGACCACATATTAAATAATAGAAACAAATTTTTCTATTTATAAAAAAGAAGCTCTCTCTACCTTTATATGTATAATAAAAAAACCTACCCTTTAAAAAAAGAGTAGGTCGGATATTTTTATTCATTACCCACGAGAAACGTAAGAACCTTCTTCAGTATTGATTACTAACATGTCACCTTGGTTTACGAAGAATGGCACTTGTACAATAAGACCTGTTTCAAGAGTTGCAGGTTTTGTACCACCTGAAGCTGTATCACCTTTAATACCAGGCTCAGTTTCTGTTACTTCTAGTGTTACAGTGTTTGGTAATTCAACACCTAACATTTCACCTTGGTATGATTGGATATGCACTTCCATGTTTTCTTTTAGGAATTTTAATTCATATTCAATAGCAGCTGAAGAAAGTTCAGTTTGCTCATATGATTCTAAGTCCATGAAAACATGCTCATCACCTTGTGCATAAAGGTATTGCATTTTACGGTTATCAATTTGTGCTTTTTCAACTTTCTCACCAGCACGGAAAGTTTTTTCATTTACTGAACCGTTACGTAGGTTACGTAATTTAGAACGTACGAACGCAGCACCTTTACCTGGTTTAACGTGTTGGAAATCTAACACGCGGTATAATTGGCCATCTACAACAATTGTTAGACCTGTACGGAAATCGTTTACTGAAATCATTTGTGTTCCTCCATAGTTTATAAAATAATAAGTTCTTTTGACGAATGAGTTAGCAGTTCATTACCTGTCTCTGTGATTAAAATATCGTCCTCGATACGAACACCACCGATTCCTGGTAAATACACTCCTGGTTCAATCGTTACGGCCATACCTGGCTCTAGAATTGCTTCTGAACGCATCGATAAGCCAGGGCCTTCATGTACTTCAAGACCAATCCCATGTCCTAATGAATGACCAAATGCCTCGCCATAGCCCTTTTCTTTTAAGTAGTTACGTGCAATCGCATCTGCTTGGATCCCTGTTAAGCCAGGGCCAACCTTTTCAAGTGCTAAAAGCTGGGAAGCAAGTACTGCGTTGTACATATCCACTAATTTTTCAGATGGCTCGCCTACTGCAACAGTACGTGTAATATCCGAGATATAGCCATTGTACAGTGCTCCATAGTCTAATGTGACAAAGTCGCCTTTTTCAATCACTTTATTCGTTGCTACACCATGTGGTAAAGCTGAGCGAAGACCAGACGCAACAATTGTATCAAACGAAGACTGAATTGCTCCTTGTTTACGCATGAAAAATTCTAATTCATTCGAAACTTCAAGCTCTGTTTTACCTGGCTTGATGAAGTTTAAGATATGTGTAAATGCGTGATCAGCAATTTCACACGCAACCTTAATAATATTAATCTCTTGTTGCGTCTTAATCAAGCGAATTTTTTCAATTAGCCCAGAAATCGGTACTAAATCAGCTTGAATTATATTTTTATATAGCTCATATGTGCCATAGCTAACAGTATCTTTCTCAAAGCCCAATAATTTGATACCCATGTTTTTTACTTGCGTTGCAATTTCTTCAATGATCGTCGCCTCATGCTTAACAATACGGAAATCTTGTATTTGCGCGGCTGCTTGCTCTGTGTAACGAAAATCCGTGATAAACACAGCATCATTTTGAGACACGATTGCTACGCCCGCTGTCCCTGTAAAACCAGTCATATAACGACGGTTGTATCCGTTCGTAATTAAAATGCCATCGAGATTTTGTTCTTGAAGTGTCTTACGTAGCTTTTGCAATTTCAACATAATCAATTCTCCCTCTCAATAAATGTGCGTAGTGCCAGTTCATAGCCTTTCGTACCTAGTCCAGAGATTTGACCAAGGCATGCCGGAGCGAGATAAGAATGATGACGGAAAGCCTCACGTTTATGGATATTTGAAATATGTACTTCTATGACCGGCACAGAAATCCCTGCAATTGCATCATGTAAAGCTATGCTTGTATGGGTATATGCACCGGGATTAAAGATAATACCATCATATTTTTCGTCCTCCGCCTCATGCACCCAATCAACAAGTACCCCTTCATGATTAGATTGACGAAACTCGACAGTTGCACCTAAAGACGCCGCAAGATTCTGAACATTTTTTTTCACATCTTCCAATGTCTCATAACCATAAATATGGGGCTCTCTTTTTCCTAGTCGATTTAAGTTAGGTCCATTCAAACATAATAACTTCACGCATATTCGCCTCTTTCTATGTACTTGCCATTATTTTATCATACAAGGAGCATACAGCAACTAATTTCCTTTTTGTGCTGTATGCTCCTTCTGATGAAAATTTGCAGTTTCAAGCAAGAAACGTAATAGACAAATAACAATGACCATAAAAGGAATCGATAATTTTTTAAAGGAAGAAGATTGTAAAGGCAAATCAAGAACAATCCATTCTAATGTGATTGACACAATAAGGCCGAGCAAAAAAGATGAAAGCACAGCTGGGATAATATAAACATATCTCAACGTAATGTATAATAGAAACCCAATCATGAATAAGACTAAAATGAAAAAGCTCCATTGAAATAGTTTTGAACTGTCTTCGAATAAATCCCACTTCTTATAAAAACCTATTGGATTCCATTTAATAAGATGAAAGTAATGAAGCCCCTTTAAACACAATGCTAAAACAAGCGCACCGACTAGCGATGTTATACTAGCTACTCTCAAGTAAAATCCTCCTAACTTGTACTACGAGTTAATTTTCAAACGTTAATCATTTCCTAAACTGTACGATTAGTGTATCCATATAGAAATTTTACTATGCGTAACTCTAGAGGTTTTTCACTAAATTTAGTACAATGGTACAGTTGAAATATATAAAGAGAGTGGTGTTAGCCTTGAGCAATTCACCTGTATACGGGGGACAAGCACAATTAGAGGGTGTAATGTTCGGAGGAAAGGAACATACGATTACTGCCATTCGCCGTAACGATGATTCCATCGATTATTATCATTTTAAAAAAGTTCAAAACCCTATTTTACAAAAGCTTAAAAAAATTCCATTGGTACGAGGCGTAGTAGCGCTGATTGAATCAGCTGGTTTAGGCTCTCGTCATATGCAATTTTCAGGTGATCGTTACGACGTTACACCTGGCGAAGAGGAAGAGCATAAAGAGGAAGGCTCAAGACTGCAAATGATTTTAGGGGTTGCGGTTGTAGGTATCCTTTCCTTTTTATTTGGTAAATTTGCCTTTACTTTAATTCCAGTATTTATTGCGGATTTTTTCTCTAAATGGATTGAGGGCAAAACTGGCCAAATTTTACTTGAAAGTGGCATAAAGCTACTTTTACTACTTACCTATTTATATTTTATATCTTTAACACCACTTATTAAACGCGTATTCCAATATCATGGTGCAGAACATAAAGTGATTAACTGCCATGAAGCTGGTATGGAAATAACAGTGGAAAATGTGCAAGCACAATCACGCTTACACTATCGTTGCGGTAGTAGTTTTATGCTATTTACTGTGTTTGTCGGCATGTTTTTATATTTCTTCGTGCCAACTGATCCACTTTGGTTACGCATTTTGGACCGTATTCTATTAATTCCAGTTGTTCTTGGAATTTCATTTGAAGTACTTCAAGCTACAAATGCATGCCGTAATATTCCCGTGTTACGCTACCTTGGCTATCCAGGCTTATGGCTACAATTACTGACAACACGTGAGCCAAAAGACGACCAAGTAGAAGTAGCCATCGCATCATTCAATATGCTGCTTCAAGTTGAGCAACAACCCGAAATCGCAGCTACTTTGAATCATGATTAATAAATTTAAGGGCAAGACCAACTTTTTGTTGGACTTGCCCTTTTATGTTAGAGATTCGTTATTATAATGGCTGTACAGAAATTATTTGTTGCTTTGCTTTCTCGTACTCCGCCTCCAATGTTATGAGTATTTCATGAACGGACTCTCGTTTGTCAATATTGGTAATGCCATGTCCAGCTGACCAAATATCTCGCCATGCCTTGACATTAACAAGATGTGTTAAATCAACATCTTCTCTTGGCTTCAATGTCGCAGGATCAATCCCCTCTTTTAATAAGGATGGAATTAACACATTGACATGGACACCGCTAAAAGCATCGGTATATAAAATATCTGAAGCGTCACTTTCAATTACCATGCTTTTATACGCTTCAGGTGCATCTCCTTCATCACAAGCTAAAAATCGAGTACCCATATAGGCATAGTCTGCTCCCATTATTTGAGCAGCTAGGACGTCCGCACCGCTAGAGATAGAGCCAGATAAAATAATCGTTCCCGTAAAGAATTTCTTAACCGCAGATACAAAGCCAAATGGGTTCAATTGCCCGCCGTGCCCACCCGCACCTGCACACACAAGAATAAGTCCGTCTACACCTAGTGCAGCAGATTTTTCGGCATGCTTGACGTTCGCAACATCTGCATAGACCTCCCCACCATAGCTGTGCACAATGTCCATTACTCTCTTTGGATTACCGAGCGAAGTAATGACGATTGGTGGCTGAAATTGTTCAATTAACTGTAAATCTTCTTCAAACCGTGTATTTGCTACAGGATGGCAAATAAAATTGACTGCCCATTGCTCAGTAGGTAGCGCCTTTTTTATTTCTTCAAGCCATTCTGCACAAGTTGAAGCCGGTCTTGCATTTAATAACGGAAATGAACCGATTTAGTAGGATTTTCAGGAAATCTCTCGAAATGTTATAAGTATAAAGGGGGAGGGTGTATGTCTAGTTTACCAATTATAGTTGCTCCGATGTTTTTAGTTTCTAATCCTAAGATGGTTATTGAGGCTAGTAGAGCAGGGGCCAGCCGGGAAGACGACAACGATTAAAATGCTTTGTGGACTTTTGCCACCAACAGCTGGTGATGCCCTTTTAGATGGTGAAAGTATTGTTCATCAACAAGTCGCTGCTAAAAAGAAATTAAATATTTCTCCGCAGGAAACAGCGATTGCACCGAATTTAACAGTAGTAGAGAATCTGCTATTACAGAGGAGGAGTCCCTATGAAAGCAAGTGTATTTGCGACAAGAAATCATAAGGAAATAGTACGCGATCCGGTAACGCTCATCTTTGGCATGGGCTTACCAATGCTTCTTATAAATCTGTCCTTTTAATGGTAGGCGTACTTATTGTCATTTCCTTATTGTATATTGGTTTTGGTTTATTACTTGGCACAATTTTTACGGACAAACAGGTAGGAGGGATCTTTGCGATATTTGTCAATAATTAAAAAGCCGCCGAAAATCCGGCGGCTTATTTATCACTCAATTTTGTATCAATTTTTTCTCATGAATACTCAATTGTAAATCTGCTACATTTTTTATAAATTGTTGATCATGTGAAACAAAAAGAATAGTGCCTTCATATCCAGTAATAAAAGTTTCTAATGCTTCTATAGCATCAATATCTAAGAAATTAGTTGGTTCATCTAACAATAAAATATTATATTCACCTAAAAATAGCAGACATAGTTGGAGTCGAATAGCTTCTCCGCCACTTAAAGACTTTACACTTTTTTGTAAATCTGTACCAACAAACTGCATTAAATGTAAAACACTTCGTACAAATGGTTCATCGTATCCTGAGCGATTTTTTACGAATTGCATAACTGTTGCATCATTTGCGAAATGGTAACTCATTTGCTTGAAGTATCCTATTTTTGCTTTTGGAGAAATTATTAGGTTATCATCCTTCTTTGCTATATAGTCTAGCAATGTACTTTTCCCACTGCCATTGCTACCTGTAATCGCAATTTTTTTACCAAGTGGCAGTTGGAAACTAACATCTTCTAATAATATTTTATTTTCAACTTGAAGTGTCAATCGCTCAACCATAATCGGGAACTTGTTATACAATTCTGTAGCTTTAGATTGGCGGAAATCAATAGGTCTATTTTCTCTTACAGCTTCGACTTCCTGAAGTTTTTCCATTCGACTTTCAATAGCTTTAGCTGCACGTTGCATCGCTTTTGCACTCGTACCTTTGGACTTCGTCATAAACGACTTGTTCGGTAAGGCATTGGCTTCCCTTTTAGACATCCGCCCAGCTTGAGCAACCTTTTGAGCTTTTTTCATTTTTTCTTGTGCTGCTTTTTCGAGCCGGCTCTTTTCTTTCACGAACTGTTCATGGGCTTGCTGTTGTTGCTCACGTTCTAACTGCTTTTGAACCACATATTCACTATAATTCCCTAAATAAACTAGGACCTTGCCTTCATGAATTTCCCAAATTGTCGTGACTAGTTCGTCTAGTACAGCACGGTCATGACTAGTTAATATTAGCGCTCCATAATAATACCGAAGTTCCTCTAATAAAAAGGAAATCCCCTCTTGATCCAAATGCGTTGTCGGCTCATCAATTAGTAATGCATCGTAATAGTTGGTAAACAACTGAGCAAGCTTCATCCTTGTCTGCTCGCCGCCACTTAAATGAACCGAATCTTTTGGTATATCTAATTTTCCAAGTAATACTGGATCGGCTCCAAGTGATGTTGGTGCTTCAAGTTGTTCAAAACATCCGGACTCAACATGACGATACACTTTCCCTTTAGTTGGTTGAACCTTACCTGACAATAAATTTAATAGTGTACTTTTTCCTGCACCATTACTACCAACAATCCCAATACGGTCAAATTGGTGAATGGCTAACCGGTCGATCTTTAAGATTTCCTTATTTAAATAGGCTACTTCAACATTTTCTAATTCAAAACAGATTTTTTCCATATTCGCTACCTCCCGAAATTTTTATCATTTCGTATCGATAGCAAGGATCGATACGAGCTTCTAAACTAAGCTCGTATCAATAAAAAAGTAACATACCCATTCAAAATCCCTCCTACTTTTAAATAAAATAAAAAATCACAGATGTCCTGTCTGTGATTTAGAGTAAATGGAATTGCCCATCTTCATTAAAGTAGAGGCATGAGCCTTCTCTTAGTAAAAGAAAATTACACAAAGATAAAGAAAGGCAGAATAATCACTTTCTTCAAATTAGATAATTATATTTAATATGAAGATTACTAAAAAAGGACAGACTTATCCCGTTTACTCTGTGTTATACAAACAGAGTCTTTGACCGTATTGAATTACTGGTTCAAAGTTAGGGACCATAGTCTAGGTATCATTTTTAATAATCCTCCTTACATTTCTAAAGGTACGATATTTATCGTATAGAGACTTTGAGAAAAAGTCAACGGGAAATTAGACTTACCCACATTCATTTAAAGTTTGATTGTACCGCATTTAAAAAGCTATCGTTTTGAATAAAGATTGATCAAAACGATAGCTTTCTTTTATTTATAGTTCATACTAATCTTCCAATTTCCTTTTTCGATACATTTTTAACACTTAGAAATAGTAGGAAGATCATACTCTTATTCGATAACATTCATTTCTAATTTTTTCTGTACAGCTTTAATCATTCGAGCAGATCCATAGCAAGTTTCTCCATTTTCCATTAGAATTTCTTTCTTTTTTAAGTCCAGTTCTTGAATATTGTCGATATTTACTACGTAAGAATTATGGCAACGAATGAAGCCTTCATACTCTTTTTCTATGTCTTTCAGCTTCCCATAAAACTCCACTTGACGATTATCCAAATGTAAAACAACTTTATGTAATGGGGAGGATTCAAAAAACATGATATCATCATAGTTGACACTAATAATTTTATCTGCAACTCTTTGAACGAATTTTTTATTGGAGGTCTTGTTCATTACTTGCTTTCTTTCATTTGTCACCTTCAAACAGCTAACAATCTTGCTCTGTACAGAATCGACATCATCTTTAATAATAAAATCCATCGCAGCTACTTTATAAATGAAATTTAAATATGTAAGTTCTGAGTGGGTTGTGATAAAAACAATATCACCTATTGGATCAATTTTTCTGATTTCTGCGCCAAGTGTGATACCATTCATCTCATGATTCAAGTCGATATCAAGAAAATATAAACCAGGTCGATTACTCTCCTTTATATAGGCTAATATTTCTTCTGGATCTGCAGTAGTTAGTACCAGTTGCATATCAAGGTTTTCAATCATTATGTAATTTGAAACATACCTGGCTATCTTTTCTCTTTGTTCCTTTTGATCTTCACAAATAAAAACATCAATCATCTCAATCCCTCACTTTAAAATTACAATTTCCTGCTTAAAAAATTCATCCTCTATAACTGTATCCAACTGTGTGTTATTTTCTTGATCAACCATTTTCTTCAGGCTAGTCAGCCCCAATCCTCGATTTTCTCCTTTTGTTGAGAAACCTTTTTCGAAATATTGAAAGAGCTTATGTCCAGTATCTCTGAACGTATTCCAAACGATAAAGGACACGGATTGTTCAAACTCCACAAACCCCACTCGAACCGTACCTTTTTCTACTTCTTCTGCTGCTTCAATGGCATTGTCTAAAATAATTCCAATACAGCGGCACAACAGTACACTATCCATATTCAGATAATGAATTTCGTTAGGACATTCAAAAACCACATCTATCCCCTTTTCCTGTGCTGTAATCAGTTTGGAGGATACCAAACCTTTTACTTCTGGAATTTTAATTTGGGACAATCCCCTCATTTTAAAATCATTGTCACGAATCTTTTGACTGACGCGCATAATATTGTCATTAAAATAGCTTTCTAAAGCAGTCATATCACGATTGGTGATATATTCTGACATAGAAGACAGAATATTGATGTAATCATGGCGGAAAGTTCGCATTTCATTATAGTTTTTTTCCAGCTGTTCGGTATACATTTGTAGACTGTTTAGCTCAATTTCCTTTTCCCTCATCTCAAACTGCTTTCTAAAGGTATATACTAGGAACGACAAACTAACAGCAAAAATAATAAAATAGATTAATAAGTACATCGTATTCATCAATACAAGCTTATTTTGATTTCCTGTTAACCGTACATAAACAATCATTGTAAAATAAATCGCATATGTGAAAAGACCTAGGAAAGCCGCAATTCGCGTTAATTTCTTATCATCTGCATCCTTCTCAAAAATTCGGATAATTACTTTTTTCCAAAAGGCTATAAATATAAAACCAATAATCAGTGTAATAAAGTGATGAAGTAATGTCGCTGAAAAAATGATTCCGTTCGTTTCTATAAAGGTAGTACTAATCCCAAAGATTTTTACCATAATGAAAGATGTTATATGATCAATAAGAATCATAGCAATCATTATTGTTGATGCGTAGTACAATGCAGGTATCCACTTTAGATATGTACACTTAAACATAGCAAGAACAAACGCAAATATAAATAACGAACCAAAAATATCTAAATACGAATATAGCCATGCCATAATTAAACTAAACAATATGGCCGCAATAATATATTCCTTTCGAAAAAAACGTTTACCTATAATGAAACTTACCAAAATACAATAAAATAAAACCTGAATGAATGCTAATATAGCCACTCACTGACCCTCATTTCTATATAGTAACTCCACTGTATAGTATACTATAGATAAGTAAATAAAAGGAATCAGAGAAGGCCTGTTAGCGGAAGATAGGTAATAAAAAGAAAGACAAAACCAGACCAAAATTCAAGCTTATATTCCAGCTCTTATAAAGCTCTTTCAAAAAATTCATTTAAAACAACAGCTCATTATCAAAATGGCGTTGCAGACAATGTCTACTTATAACGATTCTCACCAAATCTCTGGAACTCATTAAAATCTTTTTTTGAGCTTAATAACAACTAATGAAATAATTAGAAGAAACGATGTGTACCCGATTGAAATCAGCATATCTTGATTGAATTCAAATGTCTGATTCCAAAATGAAATATACATGTTATTTAAATGATAGAACGGATTCACATAGGATACATATTTCACAAAATTCGGAAGACTCTCCACAGGTACAGAAAAGCCGCCAGTGAACATAACAATTTGAAACAAAACAATAGACATAATTAGTGCTGTTTTTACTTCCTTGAAGTTTGAATAAATCGCATGAGAATAAACTAACATTATCGCATTAATAAGTAACAAACTTAAATACGAAACTAAGAAATTAACAATAGAAAGTTGCAAATCATAAATAAGTATGCCAATCAATGTTATTAAGACAAATCCTGCAGTTGCAATAATAAATGACTTGGCTATACTGGACATCAGCAAAATTTTATCCGTTATAGGCGTAATGAAAAGTCTTTTTTCAATGCCTTCTGCGCGATTCATTACCTGATCAAAACCAAAGGCAAAAAATACTACTGAAAAACTAATTAAGACAATAAACGATGGTGTATACATTTGAACATAGTTCATTCCTCCACTATAGGTTGCATTACTGAACATTTGTCCCATTAAAATATATGTTACTGGCGGTACAACAACTGTGAAAACTAAATAAAATAACTCTCTAAAAAACATGATTAAGTCATATTTAATTTGTGTTAATAACATCTTTTCGCCCCCTTATTTAGAAATTTTATCTAGATAAAAGCTATTAATAGACTTATAACCTGATTTCAGTATATTTTCTGGCGTATCATATACTTCGGTTACACCGTCGTTAATGAATAGAACTCTATCACAGTAGAGTTCTATTTCATCCATGTAATGAGTCGATAAAATCACTGTACTGTCATTTTTTTTTATATATCCTGTGATACTTTCCCATAATACGTTCCGCATATGAGGATCCAGACCGGTAGTCGGTTCATCCAAAATAATCAAACGCGGTTTTGAAGAAAATGCAATGGCTAGGCTAACCTTTTGCTTCCAGCCTCCAGATAAATTATCAAAAAATGTATTTAGATGCTCCTGCAATTCAAACTCTTCGATAATTTCATTTAAATCTACTTTGCTACCATAATAGGCACGAAAAAGATCTAATAATTCTTTTACTTTTAATTTTTTATAAAACTGTGTAGGCTGAAGTACAGCAGATATATTACTTTTGATTTCTTCCAGATTAGCTTGATCAACTTCCTTCAAGTTATTACCAAAAACAGCTACCTTGCCGTCATTATAATCTTTGATCGTCATTAATATTTCCAAGAATGTCGATTTCCCAGCGCCATTTTTACCGATAACACCAATAATTTCTCCTTTTTTAGCAGTAAAGTCTATTCCTTTCAGAACAGCTTTTTTCCCATAGTTCTTTGTTAATTTTTCTACCTTTACATTGTAATCCTGCATGGTTCACCCTCCTTATTTACATACATACTATAACTCGAGAACTCTACTGTTTTTCATTCCATGCATACAAAATGCTCCTCTATACTTAGATGTCCGAAGTATTTGATTTAGGTGTTCTATTTTTATTCCTAACTGTCAACAAGATTCCCTGTGTCAGCACTTGTTATACAAGTTCAGCTGATGTACCAGGCAGACCGCTTCATGATTAGCAAATTACCTTCTCCTTTAGGTGTTCTATGAAACTCTAATATACCCCTCCTTTTCAACAAGCACGTTATGAAGGGATACTTCACGTTTCTGTCAGACCTCCCCAGCTAAGCACATACACTTTCACACCACCTATCCACCTTATTTATCCGATACGGTCTTCAAAAGAAAGCACTTTGTTTTATTGCGCAAACTCAATCGGATCTAGCTTTAGATGTAGTAATTTTCCTTGGGCAGGTGTATTTCTTCCTTCAGAGATTGGAACCTGCACCCTAGAGTTCATGCGCAAGCTACCCACACCACTAAAAAAAGCACCAGCAAGATGCTGATACTTTAGGTCTGTTAAATGCATAATCAAATGTTTTTTATTAAATTGATAGAAATTCATGCTGTCTATCTGTTTTAAAATCATTTAACGAGCGGACCTTCCTAACTATGAAACATCCGGAAGTTTAACTACGGCATATAATCAGTATCCACTTTAAAATTGTGCCTGATTATGAAAGTAGGGATTTGTCATATTGAGAGCTCGAATGGAAAATATAATTCGAAAACAAATTTTTTTACGGCTCAAACCCTGCCTGGCTCACATAAACGTGATTTTCCGGAAAGGTTTCAATGAATCGCTTATATACTTTATTAATTACATGTGGTCCATACCATTCTTCTAAACCAAGTTGGGCATATTTTTTCTCAATACCTAGTTTTCTTGTGCGTTTTCCACCACTGCCATCGCCCATGAAGTAGTCATCCATACAAATCCGATCGACAAATGGTTTCAATTTTATAGGAAAATATTCCCCACTCGGTAAGATAGGGGCTATAGCAACTTGGGTGGGTATTTCAGCAGCCGCTAGTTTTTCCAATGTCTTAAAGCGCGCCTGGATCGGAGGTGCCTTTGGCGTAAAATGTTTACGGATTGTTTCCGAATCTGTCTCAATAGTCATACTTACTCGAACTTTATCTTTAAAAAGTTGCAGCAAATCGATATCTCGACTTACAAGTGGGCTTCTAGTTTGTACTAATAGGAAGTCAGGAGGATCTTCTACCATCACTTCTAGTAAAGATCGCGTCACCTTTTCCTTATGCTCTATTGGTTGATACGGGTCTGTACTTGATGACATAAAAATGGTTACATTCCCTTTGGCTTTGGCGCGACGAAGCTCCTTTTTTAATAAATTCGCAGCTCCGTTTTTAACATCGACCCAATTTCCCCATTGCCCTTCTCGAAAAAGAGATACAGGCATTTCGCGTACATAACAATAGGAACACCCAAATGAACAGCCTGTATAAGGATTTAGTGAATGCGTATATCCCGAAAGGAAGCCAGTCCCTTTATTCAGAATGGTTTTCGGATTTTTATAAAATAATTCACTTTTCATGATGGAACCTCCATTCATTGTACGGCAATAATTACTCACAGCTAGATGAAACTTGCTTTTCTAGATCCAGTAGCAATGTCTTCATTTCTAATCCACCCCGATAGCCAGTTAATGAGCCATTCTTCCCTATTACACGATGGCACGGTACAGTAATTAATATCGGATTAGCCCCAATAGCCACTCCTATAGCACGAACAGCTGCTGGTTTATTTATATCATTTGCAATGTCGGAATAGGATTTCGTCTGTCCATAAGGAATTCCACAAAGTGCATTCCAGACTGCTAGCTGAAATTGTGTACCTACGTACTCAAATGGAACAGTAAAGGTTTTCCGCTTTCCTTCTAAATACTGAGTGATTTCAACGACATAGGGTTCAAGCTTTTCATCATCTTCAACAAGAGGACTTCCTGGAAAGCATTTCTTAGCCCATTCGAACAATTCCTCGAATGGTTTGTTCTGTGAGCCTACAAACACAAGCCCCTTAGAAGTTGAAGCAATATAAAAATTCCAATCCTTAAACTTTAGTAAAGACCAAAAAAGGGTTGGTTTATTCTTTGTTCCCATTGTACTTTTCCTCCATTTTACTCATTTGACGAAATTGCGCTGGCGTCTGTCCCGTTTTCTTTTTAAACAAAGTAATAAAATAAGGTGTGTTTGCCATACCTACACATAAAGCGATATCTCCAATCGCTTTATGTGTTTGAATCAAATACTTTTTAGCCGCATGTACTCTAACTTGTTGTATATACTCAATCGGCGTAATGCCTTTAATCTTTTTAAATGTTCGATGCATATGATATGGACTCCCGTGACATATATTTGCTAACCATTCTAGCGTTAATTTTTCTGTAAAATTTTTATCAATGTATTCAGTAATTAAATCAACCCACTCGTTATCTGGCAGATTTTCATTAGTTGGCTTGCAACGTTTACAAGGACGAAAATTTGCGCGGAGAGCTTGTTCTGCGTTTGGAAAAATGCATACATTTTCTTTTTTCGGAACGCGAGATTTACAGGATGGTTTACAAAATATCCCCGTCGACTTTACAGCGTAGAAAAATTGATTATTGAACGCTGCATCATTATTTATAATTGCTTGCCACTTTTCATTTGTTATCATTTCTACATCATTTAAAATTCTATGTCCGTTATTAATACTATCCGGCATTGACCTCACCTCTCCTTACAATATACTCCCTATAATTTCAGAATGTATAGTTCTGGGAATGAAACAGCAATATATTGAAGTTTATTTTTTATCCTGCATTAACGGGCTATAGGACTCCAACCTCAAAACTTTGAGAAACGGAGAGGTTTAGGTGGGAGATGAACAGCCCCTTAAAAGCCCAATTGATTTAACTAATGATCAGTGGGGGATGAAGCATACCCGATTGATCAACGTTTCACTTTATTTAGAATCGTGAAAAATAATTCCAAGACCGTATCGTTCTCCAGCAGTAACCGTGCTTACTCCATGACGAACCGTATTTTTATAATATCCTTTTTTACCTTGAACAGGTCTATAGTTAGTAGGAAAAATCAGCGCACTGCCTTGTTCTAAAGTAATGACATGTCCCCTACTCTGAGCACGAGGAATTTGTTCCACTAATAGAGATTCTCCACCGCAAAAGTCTTTTTCACGTTGATTTAATACAAATACTACTTGAAACGGGAAAAATATGTCGCCATATAAATCTCGATGCAAACAATTAAATCCGCCTTTTTCATACTTTAATAGTAAAGGTGTCGGTCTAGTTTGTTCATATTCTACACAGGTGTTCAAAAAATCTTGAAGATGATCTGGAAACTGTTCTGTTTTCTTTAAATAACCTAACCATCGATTAGCTGTTTTGGCCAACTCTACATAAAAAGACTCTCTTAAACTTTGGATGATTTCAGGTAATGGATAGGAAAAATATTTGTACTCCCCATTCCCAAAGCGATATCTCGTCATATTGATTGTCGTTCTGTATGGCTCTTCTTCACAATACAATTTTTTGAAGAATTCACATTCCTCTTTTGTTAAAATCACTGGTAACTTTGCGAATCCTTGCTCATCTAATTCATGTTGAATCGAATCCCAATTTAAGCTCTCGACACGTGTTTTTATATTTTGAATCATTTTTATCAACTCCTATTTTGCATTCTTGATAACTAACACTATAACCTCATAAATAAAAAAAAATAAGGTGTTTAGAATGTAATAGCAAGATAACAAAATTAGGTACAATTATTATGTGATAAAGTAAAATGGCAAAAGAAAATCGTAATAAGATAAGGAGAATGAAAAAGTGACATGGCATGAAGTCAATGATGTGATTGTAATGACATTACCTGAAAATTTCGATATGAATGCTAACCTAGGCTATCTAACAAGGGAAAAAAATGAATGCATGTATGAAATAGAGAACGATATCATTACAAAAGTTATAGCCATTGGGGAACTTCGGTCCTTAGTACAGGTAAGTGTACTCAATAATAAACAAATGGTTGTTCAATTCCTAAATAATACGCGTCCTATTGAAAAGTGGAAACGGGAAGAGATTGTAAAATACATTTATGAATGGTTTGATCTTGATAAAGATTTAACGCCATTTTATGAAATGGCAAATGCAGACCCATTACTTAAAATACCTGCCCAAAAATTTTATGGATTGCGAGTTATCGGCATTCCCGATTTATTTGAAGCTTTATGTTGGGGAGTGTTAGGGCAACAAATTAACTTAGCCTTCGCGTACTCCTTAAAGAAGCAATTTGTAGAAAGATTTGGCGATTCAATCGAATGGAATGGTAAAAAGTATTGGGTGTTCCCACCGTACGAACGAATTGCACAGTTAACACCTACCGACCTAGCAGATATTAAAATGACGGTAAAAAAAAGTGAATATATTATTGGAATTGCTAAATTAATGGCAAGTGGAGAATTATCGAGGGAAAAATTAATGAAAATGAACTTTAAAGATGCTGAAAAAAACTTAATTAACATAAGGGGAATCGGTCCTTGGACAGCCAATTATGTTTTAATGCGCTGCCTCAGGTTCCAGACAGCTTTTCCAATTGATGATGTAGGTCTTATTAATTCAATAAAAATAGTACGTAATATGGATCGAAAGCCTTCGAAAGATGAAATCTTAGAATTATCGCTTCCATGGGAAAACTGGGAATCATACGCTACCTTTTATTTATGGCGTGTCCTTTACTGATCTTTAATTTTAAACCAAGGCGGATAATCTGCCCCACCGCAAGTTCCTTGACCCTCTTTAATCCACCTCAACACAAAAACACCCCTTTAGATAATCATATCCAAAGGGGCAAAGCTTCGCGAGTTTATTTTAAACACGCATCTTTTTTATAAACGGTTTATAGGCCACATTTTAACTGTGCTGCACAGTTTGTACATGTATTACAGCCACCGATTTCTTCTACAGTTCCTTTACGGCATACAGGACAAGTATTCCCTACATCCGAACCAATAACTGTTGTCGATTCTAATGCTTGAATCGTATCTACTAATACAACTGGACGCTTCGTTGGTACTTCTACTAATTCTTCTTCAAATGATAGTTGATCCATATCATTTTCTTCAGCCTTTAGTGTCAGTACTTGTGAATCACGGCTACCATCTACATAGACCGTACCACCTTTAGCGCCACCTTTATATAAACGCTCGTATACTTTTTCAACTTGTTGTACTGTATAACCTTTTGGTGCGTTTACAGTTTTTGAAATAGATGAATCAATCCATTTTTGGATGATACATTGTACATCAGCATGTGCTTCTGGTTTTAACTCCATCGCTGTAACGAACCAATCAGGAAGATTATTCTCATCTACTTCCGGATGACGTTCTAAATATTCTTGTACGATTTCTGCTTTTACCTCAATGAATTTACCTAGGCGACCAGAACGGTAATATGTGAATGAGAAGTATGGCTCAAGACCCGTTGCCACGCCAACCATCGTACCAGTCGAACCAGTTGGAGCTACTGTTAGTAAATGTGAGTTGCGAATACCTGTTGCTAAAATTTGCTCTTTAATATGCGCAGGCATTTTTTGCATAAAGCCAGTTTCAGTGAATGCTTTACGTAAACGGGCTGTTTCTTCCTCAGTTGCTCCTACAAGGAATGGGAAGCTGCCGCGTTCTTTTGCAAGTTCTGTTGACGTCTCATACGCAGTTTCAGCAATCGTCTTAAAGATTTCATCGACTAGCTCATTACCAGCTTCTGAGCCATATTCTTTCTCACAATAAATTAGTAAGTCCGCTAAGCCCATTACGCCTAAGCCAACACGGCGCTCTCCAAGAGCTTGTACACGGTTTTCTTCTAAGAAGTATGGTGTAGCATCAATAACATTATCTTGCATACGAACACCAACACGAACTGTTTCACGTAGTGCTTCGTAATCAATTGTTTGATCTTCTTTATTTGCAAACTGCGCTAAGTTCACAGCTGCTAAGTTACACACAGAATATGGTGCAAGTGGTTGTTCCCCACATGGATTTGTCGCTACAACGCTTTGACCATAAGCTTTTGCGTTTGTCATTTCATTGGCGTTGTCGATGAAGAAAATACCTGGCTCTGCAGAGTACGTTGCACAAACGTTGATTAAATTCCATAATTCCTTCGCTTTAATCGTGCGGTAAGTGCGTACTTTATAGCCCATTTTCTCCCATTCACGCACATCTCCAACTTTATGCCATTCACTGTTGTAAATAGCCATCTCTTCTTTTGTATATTCTTCAACAGCTGGGAAACGAAGCTCAAAGTCAGCGTCATTTTCTACAGCTTGCATAAATTCTTTTGTTAATGTTACAGAAATATTTGCACCCGTTAAAAACTCTTGATTGTGAACAGTATAAGTACCACCATCACGAAGCTTGTTTTCCGCTTCACGAATAATAGCCGTATCAAAACCACCTAAACCTTCGATACCTTTATAGTTAACAATACCTTGGTACATAGCTTCCTCTTGAGTTGAAAGAGGTTTAAAGTTTAATTTTTCTTTTGCTAGACGAATAATTGTTTTATCCGTTGTATTTTCGATTAGGTATCGTAGAATACGTGGATTTTGCATTTTCGAAATAATAAATTCCACGATATCAGGATGCCAATCTGCCAGCATAATCATTTGTGCTCCCATTTTTTGTTACAGAAAAATATTGAATTTAATTTTTCTGGCATGGTCATTTCTGCCATACTCTTATGCTTTCACATAAGATCAGACTATATCATCAAAGAATACTGTTCTTTGTCTCGTGCCTCATAAGAGCGTCACCGCCTCATATGATTTACTTCTTTCATACTTTGACAAGCTTAGAAAGTTTCAATAGTCGTTGAACGTTCATCTACGTTTCCATAGATGCTTCGCTGCTGATTGCCCAATCTTTTCTTTTTTCAAGCATTCACGCCTAGCTTTGCAGCTTACGTTGTAGCAAAAAAAGCTCTAAGGGTGTTCCAGCAATTCACGAGATTACGTCGCCGAGTCTTAACGACGCGAGCCACCTTGTTCAACAAGATGAGTCAGTTTCGCAATATCATCTAACCATGATACAGAGCCAGATGATTTACCATTTACACCACGTGCTAAAGTGTTACGTGGACGCAATGTTGAACCATTTGTTCCTACACCACCACCGCGGCTCATAATTTCCATCACTTGCTTACGGTGATCACTTATTCCTTCACGTGAATCTGCTACAAATGGCATTACGTAACAGTTGAAGAAAGTTACATCCGTTTCAGATCCTGCTCCATAAATAACTCGTCCAGCTGGAATGAATTTTAATGAAACTAGCTGCTCATAAAACTTCTCAAACCATTCTTGGCGTTTCTCTTGTGTTTTTTCAACAGAAGCAAGCCCTGTTGCATTTCGTTTTGCGATTTGTTCATAAAATATTTCAAGAGGCTTTTCTAGCACGTCAATTGAACGCGTAATCACACCCGTTTCTTGCTCTTTCGGATCATCTATAGCACTACGGTAATCTTCCTCAATCAAAATTTCTGCTGTTTTTGTAGACATATCAAGCTTTTGGATTGTCCCTAAACCGCGTGCAGGGAATTTTGGATCTGCCTTTACTGTTAATACGACGAAATCACCGGCTTTTAACGTTTTCTTTTCCGTATCTTTAAACGAGTAGCGATCGATCATTACAAGTCTAGATACACCTTTATGCGTAATATGCATATCAGGTGTTACAGGATGAACCTGTGGAAATTGTTCAATATCTTTGTTTAACTGTTCAAATTTGTTTACTTCGGGTTGATGATTTGTGAGTACCATCGTTTTGCCTCCCTTATTTTCTGCTTTACAAATATAAATACACAATATCATGTGTCGTTAAACACTACATATTGTGTATATGTCTTAAAAAAAGATACTATATATAGTTTTTTATTTCAACTCTTGCAATTTCGAACGTAATGCTAACTACTTGTTACTACAAGGGTTGAACGCTAAAAAAATATTTTTCTTATACCATTTTTTATTTTTTGAAGTTCCAATCATCACATGCATATTTTTTTTCTTCTAGTGCATGTACATATTCTAATTGCTCCTCAGAAAGTGTAAATGGTTTTAAATCAATTTGCAACGATTTTGCAAAACCATCTCTAAAAGCTGTCACACATTGTTCAATAGTCACAGGTTCTTTAACAAGATTATTGATAGCAACCGCTTTTTCAGGCATCTTTCTACGCATACGTGCCTTCGCCTCTTCACTTGAAAAATTGAAGACAGATAATAATTTTTCTTGATCTAAATCAAGTAAAATAGCTCCGTGCTGTAAAATAACACCTTTTTGACGAGTTTGTGCACTACCTGCCACTTTTTTACCTTCTACTACAAGCTCATACCAGCTTGGCGCATCGAAGCAAACTGCACTTTTAGGTTTCTTTAAGTCCGCTCTTTGTTCTTCAGTATTAGGAACACTAAAATAAGCATCCATACCTAGATTATGAAAACCTTGCAATATCCCTTCACTTAACACTCTATATGCCTCTGTCACTGATTCAGGCATATCTGGGTAGCTTTCTGAAACAATGACACTATATGTCAATTCATGTTCATGTAAAACGGCTCTACCACCTGTTGGACGACGAACAAAGCCTAACCCTTGTTCTCGCACCGCTTCTAGATTAATATCTCTTTTCGCTTGTTGAAAATAGCCAATCGAAAGAGTTGCTGGCTCCCACTCATAAAAACGAATAACCGGTGGAATTAAACCTTCACTATGCCAATCAAGTAATGCTTCGTCTAATGCCATATTGAAAGATGGGCTACATTTCCCTGAATTTAGAAAATACCAAGTTGTCATATTTTCATCTCCTACAATTAATCATTTATGCCTCGGCATAAATGCGTCGGGAATCGGCTTTGTGCTTGCACAAAGCAATCCTTTTCGATTCCGTGACATCCGCCGGAGGCTTTACCTTCTTTCAGCCACTATAAAGATGGGGAACTTCTGTACCTATCGCTACACTTCGGTAAGAAATTCTTTGCTGAAAGAAGGTAAGTTAACCATTTGCGAATGTGTACAAAATAAGGCTCATCGCTATAGTGAGTGGTTGATTTCCGTTCCGGCTGGGCGCTTTCCTAGGGGCGTCCGATGAGCCGCTTCACTGCGCTCCAGGGGCTCGGGCCAACAGATGTCTTTTGCGCGAAAGCGTGAGTGCAACGTAGCGGCAGCAGCAGGTTTTGGTTTTGTTTGTGCGAAAGCGCAGCGACAGCAACAGCACGATGTTGGTCACGAAGGCGTTATCACAGGAAGTGATATTAGACTTCGTTCCTCGATTGTAATTCCAGAGGAGTCGCCCAGCCTTCACTCCAATCAACCTATATATCGCATACGTTTTAGCAAATGCCATCCTACTCCTGGTGATGAGCCAAAAATAATGTTTCTCAAAATTTTGACACTCTGCGTTTAGTTCTATTCTTTATTGAAGTATCATCCACCCAAATCTAAAAATTGGGTAGGATGGTTCCGTGACCTTTCACTAATAACATCCATACATATAGATAGATTAATTCTAGCCACAATCTAATTAATTTTATCAAACTCATTGGACTATCGCTAGCGCATCTTTTATAATAATAAAGAAGATAGAAAGGGGTAAGAAATTTTGTTAAACATACTTATCACAATCGGTGTTATTTTAGTAGTCGTAATTGCATATATCGGCATAAATGCCCTACGATTAAAAAAAGCCGTAACAAACCTAACACAAGAACAATTTATTGAAGGTTATCGTAAAGCGCAGCTTATCGACGTACGTGAGCAAAAAGAATTTGATGCAGGTCACATTCTTGGTGCACGTAATGTTCCTTCAACAACTCTACGTCAACGTCACAAAGAAATCCGCCCAGATTTACCAGTATATTTATACTGTCAAAATACAGGCCGTAGCGCACGTGCTGCTCTATTTCTAAAAAAACGTGGCTACAACCAAATTTACCAACTTCAAGGTGGCTTCCGTACTTGGACAGGTAAAATAAAGTCTAAAAAATAATTTCAAAAAATCGTTAAGGCATAAGTGACTACATAAATAAATATACTCGCGAAATCTAAGTAAATTTATTTATATATACCTATCTCACTTTGTTTTAAACAGAAAGAAACCATCTCAAATGACTATGAGATGGTTTACTTTTTGCAAAAAATTCTGAGTTTCTACTATATTATATTTATTGTTTAACGTCTGACAACTTTTTGAACAGAAACAAGTAGAGTATGAGGCAATATACTGCTTACATCACATTCAACTTCCTTTACCAAAATTCTAACTGCTTCCCTCACTCGTCCCTCGCCTTTTTAACCCTTTATACCAAACATTAAATATTATCCATATTTTAACGTATGTCTAAAAATACTATTTTTCGTATAATTTTTACCTAGACGAACTCCAATCTTCTTTTTTTCTGCAAAAGACTGAAATTTCCCCTTGAATAATTATGGTAGCACTGATAGGATGTATAATATCTTAAAATAATGTCATCAAGACATACAATACAAGCTATGAATGCTATGGATAAAACTATAGCAGGAGCAGTTCTGGAGAGAGCGCATTTTGCGTCGCCGAAGGGTTCACTATCTCAGGCAAAAGGACAGAGGAGTAATATTAACTTTCATCATGAAAGCTATACCACACGAATGTTTTCTTTTTTACATACAACATTCGCGATTGGTATTTGTTATTCTGTCGTTTACGAGACTAGTGTCACTACTAGTCTCTTTTTTATTTCCAGTCATAGTTTTTACGTATCTTTGAGGGGGAGCAACGTGGAACAACAACAACAATTAAAACGTGAATTAAAAAATCGCCATGTGCAGCTCATTGCGATTGGCGGAACAATCGGTACTGGTTTATTTTTAGGCTCCGGAAAAGCCATTGCTTTAGCAGGACCTTCCATCATCTTCGCCTATCTAATAGTCGGAACCGCCTTATTTTTCGTCATGCGGGCTTTAGGTGAACTGTTATTATCGAATGCTGGCTATACATCCTTTACTGATTTTGCATCCGAATACATAGGACCTTGGGCAGGTTACATTACCGGCTGGACATACTGGTTCTGCTGGATTATGACCGCTATGGCAGATATTATCGCTGTCGGCGTTTATGTACAATATTGGTTTGATATACCACAATGGGTGCCTGCAATTGGCTGTTTAGTCCTATTGCTAATGTTGAATCTATTAACTGTAAAACTATTTGGCGAACTAGAATTTTGGTTTGCACTAATAAAAGTCATTACTATTGTGGTACTGATCGCGATCGGACTATTCATGTTATTTACAGGCTTTCAAACAAGCTCTGGCACAGTTTCTGTTGAAAATCTTTGGGCATATGGCGGGTTATTCCCGAATGGCCTACATGGGTTCTTAATGGCATTCCAAATGGTAGTTTTCGCTTTTGTTGGTGTCGAGCTAGTGGGGGTTTCTGCTGCTGAAACGGCCGATCCTAAAAAAAATATACCTTCTGCCATTAACAAAATTCCATTACGCATTTTATTATTCTACGTAGGGGCGTTATTTGTTATTTTATGCATTAATCCTTGGCATGAAATGTCTGCCTCTAGTAGTCCATTTGTACAAGTATTTACACTAGCCGGTATTCCAATTGCTGCAGGGATTATTAATTTTGTCGTTCTAACATCTGCTGCTTCGGCTGGAAATAGTGGTTTATTTTCTACAAGCCGCATGCTCTTTAATCTTGGAAACAACAAGCAAGCTTCGCCATCGTTTGCAAAGCTCAATAAAAACAGTGTACCAAGCAACGCACTTATTGTGTCGGCAATTGTAGTATCTGTTGGTGCATTACTAAGTAAATTAATGCCTGAAAACGCCTTTAGTGTTGTGACAACGATTAGTGCCATTTGCTTTATCTGGGTATGGAGTATTATATTAATCTCTCATATCATCTATAAACGTAAAAATCGTGCACTTCATGAAGCATCAATTTTCAAGGCACCTTTCACTCCGTTCGTGAACTATTTAGTACTTGCCTTCTTTGCATTTTTATTAGTAGTGATGTTCATTTCAGAAGCAACTCGTACCGCATTACTATTGACACCAATTTGGTTTATATTGCTGCTGATTCTTTATAAGAAAAAAAGAAAGTAATACGCTAAATTATATTGTCCTGGATAGTGACACTTTAAGCAAAGTGAAGCTATTCAGGGCTTTTTTATTGCAAATTAACGGTATACTCTTGGCGGAGCGGATGTTTAGAAATCCGCTGAAGGAAGTAAAAAAAGATGACTCCATATTAGAAGTCATCTTTCTTTATTTGATTAAAAAATATTCATATTCCATTCGGTAGCGATATGCTTAAGTAAATTCACGCCAGCTACGCTGTTCCCAATGTCATCAATTGCTGGTCCATATATGCCAATACCGCACCCAGCAGGGAAAGGTGAATCTAAGCCTGCATGACTTGGCACAGCCGCCAAAATCGCTCCGGAAACACCACTTTTAGCGGGTAACCCAATAAATGCAGCAAATTTACCAGAAGCATTATACATACCACAAGTAACCATCAATGCTTTTGCTAATTTTGCTACTTGCTTAGGAAAAAGTTGTGTTTTTGTTAGAGGATGATAGCCATCATTGGCGATTACTAAACCAATCATCGCTAAATCTGAAACATTTACTTCAATCGCACATTGTTTTAAATAAACTTCCAATGCTTCCTCTACAGGACAGTCTAAAAAGCCAGAATCCATTAAATAATAGGCTAATGATCGATTTCGATTTGCCGTTTGCCACTCAGATTGATAAACCTCCTCATTCACCTTTAATTTCTTGCCAATCATTTGCTCTAAAAAACAAAGGATTTTTGAAACCTTCTCTTGTGGAGAGTTTCCGTCAAGCATAGAGGATACTGTAATGGCTCCGGCATTAATCATTGGATTAAAAGGTTTTCCAGGCTGATGGCTTTCTAGACGAATGATTGAATTGAAGGTGTCACCTGTGGGTTCAACATCAACTCGTTCTAAAACATAAGGTAATCCTCGTTCCATACACGCTAAAATAAATGTAACGACCTTTGAAACACTTTGCAGCGTAAATAGTTCAGTTGTCTCTCCGGCTTTCATTTCGTCATTATTAGTACCGATAATCGATATCGCTAATTGGTTTGGATCTTTTTCAGCTAAAGCAGGAATATAACTTGCGCATTGCCCCTCTTTAGCAAAAGGGCGAAACTGTTCCACCCATTCTGCCGCAAGTTGATTATTTTTATGATTGTTATGTTCTGTCGGCATTTTGTAATCTCCTTTCAAAAAAAACGGCATTTTACGCCATAACTACTCAATAAGTACACTTAACTAAGTAAAACTTAATAATAGGCAAAAACAGAGCCTCCATAGTTTACCCTATGAAGACTCTTTTTGGTATACTTTTATCAATTATGCCTCGACATAATTGCGTCCGGCTTGCGAATGGATACCCTCTGAAAAGCAGCTTATATCCGCATTCATCTCATAACCTATAGAGGTGGGAGACTTCTGAAGCTGACACTTTGCTTTCATTTGCTGAAAGAAGTTAAAATTTTGGAGGCATTGTACCTTCTGGAATTAGTGACACATAAGTCTCCCCGTCTAGACGTTCTTTCCATTCTTTTTTAGCTTCTTCAATAAGTGATGGATTATCAATTAGATCGACAGCAGTGCAAGCCATTATTTTTGCTGCCTGTAACATCCCCTTATGTGCTATTGGCATAACACCCTGTGATACAACCTGCCAAGTATGAAGTGGTGTACCTAGTGCCATACATACAGTTGTACATTGAACAGTTGGGACATTCCAGCTTACATCTCCAACGTCCGTTGATCCACCTAATATAAATTCAGGTAGGACACTTGGAATGTGGTCAGCAATAACTTTACCTTGTAACTGCACAGCATCATCTTTTTTTAGACCTACTAATGCTGATGCCTGAATTTCAGGCGTAAATGTATTAAAAATAGCTTGGGCATGCTGTTCATCTTCTCTCGTATAAGTAGGCATTCCTAGATTAATTATTTGTTTTTGCATCGCATCATAAAGTGTTTTATTTGGAATAAGATTGGACGCTGCTCCCTCAAAGGCGATTTCTAACGATGTTTCAGTCATCAATGTTGCACCTTTAGCAATATTTTCAACACGTTGATAAATCTCTTGTACTTGATGCTTTTTAGGTGCTCTGATTAAGTATGTCACCTCTGCATACGGTTGAACGACATTTGGAGATGATCCTCCTGTGTTTGTAACCGCATAATGCACACGCGCTTCTGGAATGATATGTTCACGTAAATAGTTTACCCCAACATTCATAAGTTCAACTGCATCTAATGCACTCCGTCCCAAATGTGGCGCTGCTGCTGCATGTGCACTTTTTCCCGTAAACTTAAACGTAACTGCATAGTTTGCTAGGGAGCTGCAAGTCATTACAGTTGTAAAAGTACCAGGATGCCAAGATATAGCAATATCGACATCATCAAAAATACCAGCCTTCGCCATATAAGCTTTCCCTGAACCATTCTCCTCCGCTGGGCAACCGTAGAAACGAATTGTCGCCGATTGATTATTTTGCTCTAAATAATCTTTCACCGCAACAGCCGCGGAGAACGCTCCTGTACCTAATAAGTTATGCCCACAACCATGGCCACTTCCTCCGTCCTCTAATGGTTCGAAATTAGTAGCCCCTCCTTTTTGACTCAATCCAGGCAGTGCATCATATTCACCGAGAAAGGCAATAACCGGCTTTCCAGATCCATACGTTCCTACTAGTGCTGTATCAAGTCCTGCAATGCCAAGTTCTGTTGCAAAGCCCTCTTCTTCTAAAGCTGCCTTCATATATTGAACAGATTTCTTTTCTTGAAAGTGAAGTTCAGGTACTGCCCAAATAGCATCACTTACTTGAATACTAGCATCCCTTTTTGACTCGATTAATGAAGAAATTTTTTCATGTACACTCATCTTTTTATACCCCCTATTATGAATTCAAAAGACTTCCTTTTTGATCATTTAACGTTAGAAGCGAAATAATACAAATAACTGCAAATCCAATTAACATCCAAAATGCTACATCGAACGAACCGTTAAAAGCATCTACCATAAAGCCGATTGCCATTGGCGTTACAAATCCAGCTAATTGCCCGCCTGTATTAGCAACTCCCATTGCAGAACCTGTAATAGAAGAAGGTAATTTCTTTAACACAATGGCAGGTAGTAATGTAATAACAAATGCAATAAATAAAGTAACGACCGTTTGATAAGCAATAAACATCGTTACCGACTCTGCTGTAAACATGAAGTACAATAAAATACCAATTACTCCACATGAAATTGACCCTAAGATTTTATCCATTCCTCGTGGTAACTTATCAATGAGATAACCACTACCATAAATACCGATAATAGTAGTGATAGCTGGAATTGTTTGCGCCCAACCAATCGACATTAAATCGAGTCCTCGATTTTTTTGAAGATATGTTGGAATCCAAGAAACTAATCCCCAGTTCACCGCATAAATACAGAAATAAGCAATCATTAAATTCCACATAAGCGGTGTCTTAAAAAGTTCCTTAAAGTTTACTTTCGTAGAAGTATTTTCTTTACCATGACTACTTTCCACTACTTCCTCTTGTGGAAGTTTGATATATTTCCAATATAAAAATGCAATAATGGCTCCGATTGCACCAATTACAACAAACATCGTACGCCAGCCAATTGTTCCTAATAAATAAGCTGCGAGTAAAGGGACGATTAATGAAACAATACCTCCAGAGGAAAGCATAATTGACATTGCTCGTCCTCGTTCTTCCCTCGGAAAAATCGTTGCAATAATTTTAGAGCTCGATGGTTGGAACCCACCTTCCCCAATACCAAATAAAAATCGAATGATAATCATCGCAACTAAAGACCAAGCTATTGCCGTTAAACCTGTGAATATCGACCACATGATTACTGAAAAAAGTAAGATTTTTTTAGCGCCAAATTTATCAGCCAACCAACCGCCAGGTATTTGCATAATTGCATAGCCTAAAAAGAAAGCGCTTAAAATAATTCCAGTAGAAGAAGCATCTAAATTTAAATCACCCGTAATCGATACTACTGCATAGTTCATGATGTAACGATCTAGATTCCCTAATGACCAACCTAAAAATAAAAGTGCAAGGATTAAATTTCTGGATTTTTTGGTTACTGCATTCGTTGTCATTACTATCCCTCCCATGTTTAAACTGATTTGCTGCAATTGATAGTATTAAAGGAAAACGACATTCAGTTACTCGAATATTGCGACAACTAAAACTCTTATTCTTCCATATCGATATCTTTTGCAACTTTTCTATACTATTTTTCATCTCTCCCTATTTATTAAAATCGGCTTGTGTATATAGCGACACTTTCGTTATATATTCGTATAATAATCGACTTTTTATGAATTGACAATATTATTTTGAAAATTTCTAATAGATAATCGCATAAAAAATGGTGTCAAACATACGTCATAGAAACTTGGAAACCGTTGATTTATCTACACTTTTAAACATTTATCGAAAACAAATAATAACTAAAAAAATTCTGTATTTTTCTATTTGCGAAAATTTCCGCCAAACAAAAAATGCCCTAATAACCATTCATTGGTTTAGGACATTTTATATTTCATATGCTTGACCTACATCACAAGCTGGTATATTTTTATTGGTCTACCACGTGTATGCTGTAATTCTTCTCCACAAATTTCCGCTAAACCTACACTACATAAATCAGCCACGATGCGCTGTGCATTTCTTTCACTCATTTGAAGCTGTGCGGCTAAATCCTTTGTCGTAAAATGCTTCCAACTCATTTTTTGAACTAGCGCTTGTATTCTTGTATAGTTTTTAATGCTAACATTGCTTTTTTTTAATTTTTCAAGGATAGTAGGATCCTCAGCTCGATAGGAATATGTTAGCTCCTCGCTATTTCCGACAGATTCAATCATTGTACCATCATCTTGAATCATGACAATATCAATCGATTCATGTTCTTTCGTTTGACGTAAAGCCCTATGCGCATTTAATTCGGCATTAAATACCGTTTGTGCAAAGCCTATTCCTGCTGTAACCTTTGCCTCCATTTCAATGGACAACTGGTACATTTTTTCCTTGATGAATTGAATCTGCCCTTCGATTGCTCCCCTAGTACTGAAAATAGTATATCTCCCATTCCCTTCCTCTATTAAGGAGCCATCAATCTGTTCACATAATTGCAGTAAGTTTTCCTTCATGCGCAATTCTAAATATTGAATTCGATATCCTTGTTTCATTCTTTCCTTCAATGAATCAAATTCTTTTATTTCGAGCATGACAGCACCAATTTGCGTTTCTTTATAATACGAAGTTTTAATTTTTTCGGTAAATAGCTGAACGGTATGGTAAATTTCTGTTTTTGTAGGCGACACCCAATAAGAGGGAACCCCTCTCTTTTTCAGCTCTTCATCGACAGATGGGTAACATGTGATCGCAAAATCGATATTCCCCTTCAGCCATAGGTCATAATGGAAATCAAATAATTCTTTCGGATCAATAGCCACATCAAATTCCTTTACATACATGTTCCTTACATTCTTCTCGATCTCCACCAACCCTTCTGATGCCATTTGTGCAGGTGACGAGATAATATCAATACTGACATTCTCAATAACCTTCCCCATTTTATAGGACTGCTCAAAAAAGCCTTTGTAAATGGCCGCCTCAGAAAAGATGATATGTGCCAGCTTATCCTGTGAGACACTTGTCTGACTAGCAATTTTAAAAGGTATGTATCCCGAAAATAGCCAAAAATCAACATCTTGATTGTAGGTTTCCACCAGATGTTTCGTTTCTGTAGCAATCGAATAAATATATGGAATAAATTCCATATCCTCTTCGATTTCATGTGCTAATTCGATAATTTTTTCTACGGATTTTATTGGGCCAACAACACCTATTTTATACATCTTTAGTTCCTACCTTCTATGTCAAACTACTTTTGTTATGACAAAAAATTCTCAATTATTATGCAGATTAACTATAAATAGTATATCTAAGAATTGATATTCTACACAAATAAAAAAGATACATTTAACCAGTACCTTTTTCTACCGAAGAACAATTATATCTATGAAATTAATGGTTATTTTTGTATAATGTATAGTTTTTGCGCAAAACGAGAGGTTGATTTCCGTTCCGACCGGGCGCTTTTCTGGGGGCGTCCGATGAAACGCTTATCCCCTAGGAGTCGACCGGCCTCCACTCCAATCAAACACTCCACATAGCATGTATATTCTTACATTTCACTCTAATTTATATGTTTAGTATTGTATCTAAATAAAAGCTAAGCGTCGAAGAAAGCAACTCGACGTCTGCTCATATTAAAGCGAGTAATCCAAGACTGAAATCCCTCTCATTTAAATTGCAGTTTTCCTTGACCATTTTGTTTTCTACAACATGAAAACCCCGAATAATATCGTTATTCGGGGTTTAGGCTTAAACAGTTTTATAAATCATTTGCATACATTTTCTTATATAAAATTTCTAATTTTTTTGAGAGCTTACCATAGGCAGTTTGCCAAGTTTTACGAGCCGCTTCATTTTCTTCTGTAGAAGGCACATAAAGAGCATGTACATCAGCTACCTTTTTCAAATCACTCTCAGCCTGAGTTAGCTTAGAATAATTTTTTACGACGCTCTTTTCAGAAGAACTAAGACCATCATATGCTGTTCGGATTTCTTTTACTTTCGTTTCCAATTCATCAATATATTCACCATTTACAATCAGTGAATTAATGGATTCAACCAATTTCAAAGCACTTTCATTAGACTGTTGTTGACCTTGATCTTTATCAATAATGGATTGTCGTATTTCTGGACTAATTAAACTCATTTGTTTTGAAGTTAGCTTATTAAAAGCTTTAATAACAGTTGTTGGGTTACTAGTAAATGATTTTTCATACGTCTTCATAAATGATTCTACTTTTTTCACATCGGAAACCGCTGTTGTTAAAATCGACGCATTCGTAATACGTTTTTTATCACTAGAGCTTAGCTTTTTATATTGAGTTGAAAGCTCATTAATCTTTTCTATTGATACAGTATACGAATCATTTGAGACCATTTTTGCAATTTCATTATTTAATGATGTGACATCTGGTGCGTCTTCTAGACGATTATTGAGCAAATCTTCATATTGCTGTTTGGCTAAATGCTGTTGATTTGCTGGTAGCTTTGCATATGCAGTTTGTACGGTTTGAATTTTTTTTGCTTGTTTCGTTGCATCGGTTTCTTGTCGTGCAGTTTGTACTTTTTTATGGAATGACTTAACACCAGAAAGATCTTTACTCGCAGCTGTTAATAAATAATAGTTTGTAACATACTTTCGCCCACCTGAAGATAGGTTTTTATATTTTGTTGTTGCTGCATTTACAGCACTTTCGAATTGTGTAAATGTATATTTCGTTACATTAGCAAGCTTCTCAACTTCGGCTTTTAAAGCCAATGCAGCCGCTTTATCAGCAGGTTCCTTACCATTTAAATCAACTGTAATAGTCGGTGTATTTAATAAAAAATCGTTTGCGTTATAAACAAGTGACTGTTGTAAACTAGTTAACTTATTATAAGCTTTCAATACATTTGTGTAGTTCGTTTTTAACTTACTCTCAGCAACCCCTGGCGTTTCTGAAAGCTTTTGATAAGCGTCCATGTCCTTAATAATTTTTTCAGCTGCTTTAAAATCCTTTTGTAAAGTTATCAAGCTATTATATCCGACAATTTTAGCCGCTGAATTTTTCGTTAAACCCTTATATTCATTAATAATACGGTTTACATTATTGACATGTCCTTGCCAAGAATCTTTTGATGGATCTATCGGGTAACTGTCATCCACATCGCCGACATAACTATCAATCTCTCTATTTAAGCTGTCTATTTGACTGTTTTCTGCGTTTTCAGCTTTAAGTAATGTATTCATATATTTTTCTGGTACAAGCTTAAGTTGTTTATAAGTTAACTTTTCAAAAGCCGTACGTATAGATTTTGCTGTAGTCACCTGTTTGCTAGGTGAATCTTTTTCTGACAACTTATCGAAAAGTTTAATAAATTGTTCAACCTTTTTAATATCCGACTTAGCATCACTTAAAATCGATTGATTTTGAACTGTTGCTCGGTAATTTTGAGATAATTTTGCTATATCCTTTTCAATTGTTTCTATTGCTGATTGTAAAGATTCTATGCTAGTAGGTACATACGTAACAAAAGAACTTTTATAGTCTAATAATGCTACAATTGCCTGATTTAGTCTTCTAACTTCTTTAAATTCATCGATATCTGTCGGATCTTTCAAAATGTTTTTAATGCTATTGTATAAGGCATCATTTAAATCTAAGCTACGTTGTAATAAATCAAACTTATCATAGGCCTCTTCAATTTCTTTTAAATATTTTGACAGATCTTTTTCATTAACTTCATTAACCTTATCTACTTTCTCATTTAACTTGCTTATTAAATCTACATCTGCAGTCGCTCTCTTTAATACATCATAATTTTTCACATTCGCCTTTGCTGCAGCAGATAGTCCCTGATATTTACTTTCTAATTCCGTTACTTTTGCCTTAAAAGATTCTAAACTTGTTACATTATATTTGTTGTCATTTATTAATAAAGTTTTAATTTCTTCAATCATTGAATCGGATGGTTCATTAGATATTGTTATCACATCAGACTCAACAGATTCTACCAAAGAAGTTCCTACCTTTGCCTGTACTTTGACCATGATATCTGTAATGCCATCTGTTAAAGCATTATTAGGAATTTTATATGTGTCCTTAGTAGCACCATCAATTATTGTGAAGGATTCACCAACTTTATAAAACCATTGATAGCTGTATGTAATTTGATTGCTTTGTAATTTCGCCCCAGCATCATCGGTTACAATTGCTCCTCCTACTTGTACCGATTCACCAGGTACTGCATAATTTGAACTACTATCAATTCTTGGTTTAGTTATTGAAAGTTTTAGTTCATTAATCGAAAGGGGTTCACTCTTATACTTATCGTCTTTTGTTGTAGTCGCTTCCACGAAAACTGCTTTGCCTGCCGCTTCTACTGGTACTGTAAATGACGCTGTTGTGGCACCTGAGATTGGTTTATTCGTTGAATCCTTAGAACTATCTACATAGTACCATTGATAACCTTTTACAATTGAGTTTGCTGGTAAGTTTTCGATAGATGCTTTTAACGTTTCATTTACTGTATTCTTCCCTGTGACTGTAACTGTATCAGCTCCCGCAGCCCCTGCGACTGTTGGTACAAATAGAGCTGCCGGAATAGCGGCTGCTGTGAAAAGTAATTTTTTATTCAAATTTCCATACCTCCTCTATCATCTATTGGATTATATCGGCTACATTCTTAATAATTTTCTTTATTTTAAAGATTAATTCTAAAAAGTGTACTTCCTCCCTATTCCAAAACAGAAAATAATACTATTTTGATTTTAAATTGATTTTTACACTATTTATCTCGCTCTATATATATTTTTACACAAAACGACATTCACTTGAATTCATGAGCTAAATACGACTAAATAAAAGACGTCATCAAATATTACTGAGAATTAAGTGAATAATGACTGCTTTATCATCTTGCAAAGAGGAGATTTCCACAAACTATAACGACATACAAAAAACGGGGTATTTGTTAATGGAAATGTTGTACCTCAAAGCAAAAACCTCCTAATCTTTTCGTACTGTGAATTCTACACAATACGAAAAGATTAGGAGGTATGAAAAAAGTTCATCTCTTTCTTTCTATTCATCGATTATCCTCTACTCTGAGCCGGCCTTCTATGATAAGTCTCGTAGTCATAGGAATGTGGTTGATTCCCTTCAATTACTTTAATTCGAATGGACATTCCTTCTCCTACATCAGTATTGATAGAAAACTGACCATTAAATGCTTGTACTCTATCTTGCATTCCCCTAATTCCCATTGAATCAGCAAGAATGATTTCTTCTATTTTACATCCTACACCATCATCAGAATAATTGATTTCAAAACCATCTTCTGTTTCTAATAGGTGAATTTCTACAGTATTGGCATGAGAATGTTTTAATGCATTGTTTAATAATTCCTGGAAAAGTCGATAAATCATTAAGTTTAAACGCTCATCCTCTAAATATAGACGATCAATTGTGTAAATTAAAACAAAATCAGCACGCTTATGAACTTTTTGTATAAGCTTCTCAAGCGCAGCATTTAAGCCTAATGTATCTAATAATGGCGGCTTCAGATTTTCACAGTAGCCTCTTAAATCATTTAAAGATGTAATCATATGTTCATGAATCTTAGCAAGTCCCGATTGAATATCCGCCTTTTTCTTCGCGTGGATAAATACATCCATCTCCCTAGCAATATGGAGTTGCTCTTGTAAAACCGTATCATGAAGCTCTTGTGCTAATTGATATTTTTCTTGTTCAAACCGTAGCCAAAGTAGTTTATTAAGCCACGGTAACTGACTTTTATCAGCCTCTTTCATATGCTTTAACTGCTCTAATAGATCTTCCACCATTTTCGTATTTTCAATAAAATTATTTACATATAAAAGCAATAATTCAAGCCATAATAATTCCTCATCCTTTAGATGAATAGATTTATAGTGGTCTACGACTAGTATTCTTTTATAATTCATATCTTGGTGGATAAAAGCAATATAAAAATGCTCTGTCTTCTTTATTTCTCCCAAGCGGAGTTGCTCAAACTCTATTTCGTTCATTTGATTTTGAGTATATTCTTTGGATGTGCTTGTGGAAGTAATTTGATGTGTTTGCAAATTGTAGGTTAGTATGTAAACATGTTTAATCTCAAGGTGTAATGCAATTTCTCGAACAAATTTCTCAAGCAAGTCTTCAATCTTTACGACCCTTCCGATACTATCAACTGTCGTATACAATCGATGGATATAATCCCCTTTTGTTGAAAAAAGAATTTTTCGCTTATGATAATCTATTTTCTCTTTAATGTAGAAAAGTGCTATTAAAGAAAAGAACGTAAAAAAGAAAATTTCCGTCATTCTTGAAATAGACAAATCAGTAAGCCAATAAAGACCCATTAGCAGCCAACTAGTAAAAACAAATGAAAAATTAAAGTAATGGCGTAAACGGGTAATAAAGTACTCCATATCAAATATACGTTCAGTGAGTTGTGTACATATAAAGCCGTATGGGATCAGCATTAAGAATAAAGAGCATGCTTCACCAGGGAGTATGTGCATTTTGAAAATAATTTCCGGTATAGCAAATAAAAAAAGAAATGGTACGAATGGGATAATAATGCTTAATAAAAACACTTTCAATTGAGGGGTTTTATATTTTAAATAGCCTATCCCTAAAATACCTAAAATAATAATTAATAAAATAAAAAATAACAACAGAGTAAATTCAGAGAATAAAGGATTCATAGAGGGATAAAAAATACTAAAAATGCTAAGAAAAGCTATCATTAAAGGTACTAAATATATTGTTTTTAAGTTGTAAATAAATAGCCATTTTAAATGTAAGAATAAAAAATAATTTCTTAAAAAGTGAATTAATAGAACAAGACAAAGAATCATGCTACTTCGATTTACGACAGTTCCAGCACTATCTAGCATTCCAGATGCACCAATACTAACATAAGCCAAAGATACTGTAAGAATAAACAAAATCAGTAAATTTATCAAACTCGATTTCTTTTGCTTATAATATAAGAAGATAGAAATAATTAGACTTAATACGTAAAAACATGCCGGTAAAATCAATATATATAAAACCTGTTCAGGAATGTCCAATGCGTTTATTTGTATATGGAGTAACTGCCCGTCTTGATTTACCAACGTTAACCCTTTAGCGACCCTAATAATAGGATCATATATTATATTTTCATCAATATTTTCGCCATCAACTTCTACTATAATATCCCCTGTTGAAATTCCTTGCGAATCTGCCCATCCCTTAGAATATGGTTCATTTACTAACCATTGTCCATTCGCTTCTTTTAACTTAATTCCCAAAAAAGGCGTGCTATAAGTAACATAAAGTAAATAGCATCCCAATATGAGATAAGTACTTATAGCAAGCCAAAGCCAGTTATTTTTAAAAGTTTTTAGAACCAAAAGCCAGTACTTTCTAAACGTACCTCTTCATCAAAGGATTCGATAATCGCATTTAGTTCAAGTTCTGTAACACCAACTAGAGAAGCTTTTTTTTCTTTCAACAAAGTTACCATCGACGGATTTTGCTCCAAATATTGAATCATGTTAATCATAAAATCTCCTCATTTCATTAGTTTTTTATAGTTACACTTTCTGGAATATCCATCACCTTGAGCTCAACAGTTTTACCAATTAATTAACAAGGAATTAATAACCATAAATGTAACCACTTTTCCATTATACTACCTCTTTACTTTTAATCAACAATATTTTCTACAATTCGCTAAATAAACGATAGATTATGTATCATTTTCACACAATGTACTAATTTTCTAAATATTTAGTTTCGATACTATTTTAACCTTCCATAACTTAATATCATTTCAAAAATAAAAGAGCTTAATTAATTCCAATTAAAACTATTGTTTTGGATTCGTCAAAATGATAGGATACGATAAAAAGTTTTAATTTTCAGATATTTAAAAAGAATATTCTACGAAGGGGAAATTCAGAAAAAATATGCAGTTTTTTTATTTCTATTATCATTCTTTATCGTAGTTCCAACTCAATCTATGGATGAAGAAATTGCACTTACTGTTGAAGGTTCAGAAGTCATTATTGCAGAAGAAAAGGATCCATCTATAGATGTAAACACATTACAAGATTCTGTAACTACTTTATTTGCTCCTAAATCGGCTGATGATCAAAACCAGCCCCGTGGTCTGAGTTTTGCTAGAGGTATCATTTCATGTATGGTGATGGGCTCAGATGTATATTGTCCATGGACTATTGAAGTTGGTGGAGATGTAATTACATATAGTAATGTAATTGTGTTTCTAGAAAAACAATATGGGCTATTTCAAGGTTGGAAAGATTATTCTACTTTTTCCTTTAAACATAGTGTAAATATCCCAACCAAAACAATCAGAAATGAAGCAAGCTTTAGATTAGCACCTGGAAGTTATAGAGTAAAGCTCAGTGGAAGCTTTACAACCGCTAAAAATCGTATATATAATGTAGTAGCCAATGGTCCGTTTTACTTTACAGTCAAATAATAATAAAAATTTTAGTTATATAGTATTTTTCAAATAACTTATTGAAATAGTAAAAAAAACATACGAAAAAGGTGATGAAAATTGACAGGTAGCAGCTACTTCAAAAGAACAGGTATAATAATAAATTATACACATGTTGATTTAGATAAAAATCAAGTTACAGCCACTATTTGTCACGAAGACGATATAAAACTAACTGTAACTATAAACACCGACACTGGTGATGTGCAAAAAGTGGGTAGCATGGATGAAATATTACAGATTTCTCCTAGTGAAGATGAAGATTTTTATATTGATGTAATCAGAGAATGGGCAGAACTATTTATTAGTAAAAAAATAACTGACCCCCAAGCATATTTTAGTGGTAACTATTCCGACTAGATCTAACCAGAAATTGAAGGAGAGGATTTTTAGAGTTTTTAAATAGCATGGAGCTTGGAACAATAATCCCGATTAAAGTTATCTTATGAGTTTATTTGTCAGTCCAATATTAAGATAAATTTATTAAATCAAACATTATTACCAAGCTCATATCTCTTGACTTGTAATAAAATAAGATTGACTTCGAAATACGTTATTGTACTTCAGCAAACTTTCCTTTCTCTTCGACACTTATCATAAATGAATATCCTATTTCTTCTTATTTAATTTCACTCCAATCCAATAATAATTAAGAGTTCTCCAAAAACCTTTCCTCTTCTATCTTCTTATTTTATTTATTGATAAATCGCTCTTCCCATCTAACTCTTCGTTTCACAATTTACAATCCTTTTATTTCCTTATAAAATCCTGATAATTATCATTTAAAGTTTCATTAACTTAGTTTTTTCAACTAATAGCCACTTGTTGAAAGAACAGAACAACAATGTAAAGGATGATTATATGAAACAAAAGCTTTTACCCATTTCTGCCAAAGAGCGGATTGAAACACTCGATGTATTAAGGGGGTTCGCATTATTAGGAATCATATTAGCTAATATTGTTTGGTTCCTTTACCCTGCCTATATGCAGGAAGATTTAAGTTTTAACAATGAATGGACTTCTTTTTGGAATGATGCCGATTATACAGTTAAAACTATTCTTACTATGTTTGTCGAGGGAAAATTTGTCATGCTCTTCTCCATGCTGTTCGGTTTTGGAATGGTTATTATGCAGGAACGAGCTACCGCAAAGCAACTAAACTTTTGGGGAATTTATTCTAGACGACTAATTGCGTTATTTATTTTCGGTTCTATCCACGCCTATTTCATTTGGTTTGGGGATATTCTAACTGACTATGCTATTTTAGGATTTTTACTCCTTCTCATGCATAAGTTAAAACCAAAAGCTATGTTAATTATTAGCTTAACTTTATATAGCTTACTTTTGGGATCATTTACGTTTGGAGCTCTATCCTCTGATTCTACTACGACATTGACAATGTCCATGTCGGAGGAAAGTCGTCAGCTCATGCAAGTTACGATCGATGCCCATCAAAACGGAAATATTCAAGAATTAATAGATGTTAATTTTATGGAAAGAACTTTTTATACAATGCGTAATGGGCTATATGTTCTATTTCTAGGTAACCCTATATTTTATTTATTTTCAAATCTTCCATTCTTACTAATGTTCTTATTTGGAGCAGCTGTCGCGAAGAAAAAATGGCTTCATCGTTTTGAAGAATATCGAAAAGGCTTTTTCATCACGTGGTTACTAACATTGATTTTTGGTGGGACATTAGGCTGGATATTACCTTTCCTTTCAGAAAATTTTTCTATTGTTCAATATATTAGCTCGCCACTACTAACAATCTTTTATGCCATTAGCTTAATCTTTATTTATCACACGGTGAAAGGAAAGAAAATTTTACAGTGGTTAGCGTTCCCAGGAAGAATGGCATTCACAAACTATATCGGCCAATCTATTATATGTACATTTTTATTTGGACCATTTGCATTTGGCGTTTATGGGAAACTCCACTTAACGACAGCTATCATCATCGCCATTGTCATTTTTGTTTTCCAAGTGATTTTTAGTAAGCTTTGGTTATCCAAATTCCGCTTCGGGCCGTTAGAATATGTTTGGAGGTCGTTCACTTATTTAGGTATTAACAAAGAATCTAAAAATGCATAGCTTAGGTGCTCGTGAGTTTTCGATAAATTTAGGATTCTTTTTGATAAAATGAACTACGGGGCTGCCAGCCCCTCTTCTTCCTTTAGCTGTCGTTGCCCCTCATATTCAACATCCAAGCCTATATTAACCTTTGCTTCAATGCTTACGATTCAAGGCCATTCTTCAAGTTTTGAAAATTTTCTTCCATAACATAAAAACAAACTAAAGGTATTAGCGATTTTGTAAATATTGGTGTTCCTTGTTTAGAAAATCATTAAATAAGTTTATTAATCTAGCTACATTCTCATCTTTTGAGTATTGTGAAGAATCATGACCGTCTTTTGGAGGGAGATAATTAATAAAGCTTTCCATGTCTTCTGGATACTTAAAATCAGCATATACTTCAGTAACCTTGTTTAATAACTCCTCATAATTATCTAGATGTTTCATTCTTATATAAGCCAATATACCAAATCTCCATTTTCTTTTTTCAAATTGCCAAAGATTAGAATCTAGCTTGAAATCATTAATCTCTGACTCTTTTAATATGCTTTTTAGTAAACTTTTGTAATCAATATCATCTCCACCCCAAGCTAGTAGAATAATATTTTGATTACTTGTTTCTGGATAGTTTGTCAAGAATCCAACTGCATAATTCATTATGTCACTATGTTTTATTAGATTAAGTTCTAATCCTACATATAATGTTGTCCAATCGTGCCTTATTTTGTTTTGCTTAAAAATATCTACAAAAATATCTATATTAATCACCTGGTCTTTTTTAATCCATTAGCATGACTCACTCTCATACAGATAGTATTTGATTACAGAAGGAAAATGGTGAAAAAGTTTATAATGCAGGGAGAAAATAAAAGTTGTTGTTAATAAAAAATCGGAAGTATATGACAAAGAAGTTCATCTTCAATTGTATGAAAGTGTAAAGGTTGTTGTATGTAATAAATCATTTGGATTATAGGTTATCTCTATTATGTAAATAAAGCGGTTTATTTCTAGTAAATAATTATTTGTGGTGTAGTTGTTGAAATTACTTCTAGGATATCATCGTCGGTAATAAATACATAATGTTCTAAATGCTTATCAGCAAATTTCTCACAGCTCTCTTCATTAAACCATTTTACAAATGAAGAATTATTTGATGTATAACATGTAAAAAAGTCATCTCATATTCCCTGACCAATAATTAAGAGATTGTAACATATCCCCTTCATCCGTCATTCTACATGATAAAGCTGTAAATCCAAAAATAACATCAATTTTTTGTCATTTTCACTTTCAAAGTGTTTTTTTATCCGTTCCTGTCTTTCAAAAGACTTTCTAGCCAAATTTTATTAGGAAACTCATCCAATGTTCTTTTTCCATAATTTTATCCCTTTTAATAGCGGAATTTTTTTCTATCATTCTTAGCCGCCCCTTCCATGCCGGCAATACGTGCCATATCGCCTATCAAAGTCTTTTAATTATACTTTATCAATAAAAATACTAGAGCAGACAACTTCCATATTTAATGGTGGCATCAAAATATTACACTTTAATAAGTTTTTTCTATCCTTAATCTCCAGCTCACTAACTTCAATATCCTGAATAAAATAAGGGATCTGAAGTTTAGTTAATTCTTTTAGAGGTTTTAACCTATCCTCCGCACTTGTAATAAATAGAAATTTTGAACAACCCGTGAATAGTAATTTCACATTATAATTTGTGTCCTCAAATATTATGGTAATCTCGTCACCAAAATAATTAGTGTCCATTTGCAATACCCTTGCATCCCAGTAATGCATAGCTTCTATTTCACTTTGAATATGCTGCGCTTTCAAAATAATCCCTCACTTTTTATAGATATACGATTATCTAGATTTTTCTACATAAATAATCCAAACTAGGGATGTCATCTTGGTCTAATCGCTAAAACACTAACACTTCATGATGGCATAACCTACATGAGGGTTAAATCTCAAATTGATACCTTTTCCTACCTCTTTTTTATTCACTCTCTCCCTATCATCAAGTGCATAAAGTTCAGTGCTATTCGTATATAACACCAAAACTAACATTGTCAAAATTCAAATATGCATTGCAAATATCGGAAATATAATAGGGTTCAAGTTCTTGGATTTTTCTCTTAGTAATAAACAATCCAAATCCAGATACTTCGTTACAATCATTTTTAAATACTTGGATTTCTGTATCGGTGTCATCATTAGCAACAATAATTTCTACATTTTGATTAATTGACTGAATAGTTTTTTTATGAACTTTAATCAACTTATCAATTTCTTTATAAATATTATCCTTATGAAATTCTATGTCAATTAAATCAAAATCAGTTTCATAATATTTACGATCATCATATTTATAGCTATTCACCTCAATTTCTTCAGTATATTGCTTCTTAAATAAATTACAAATCACTTCAATTTCTTGTTTCTTAAATTCTTGTTCCGAGAGGTATGTATTAACTAATCGCACTATTTAACAACTCCTATCTCAAATATTTGAAAGTAGTGTTCATGGTTCTATCTGATTTACCAAAACTACCAAAAATACTGCTGAGCTACATTTAATGAAGATGTTTTTACCTGTAAAGGGAAATTTGACATTGGTCACCAGTGTAATAAGATGCTTACTGTACACCCCTACTCTGCTTTCAAGATTACATATAGTCAACTACATTTAATATAGTGTCTTTTAGGGCAATATAATTTAGTTCATTATGGGGCAATACTTGTTCGTAAATTTCAAAAAATGCGTTTTTCAAATCTGATTCTTCATGTTGAGCAGCGTTATCAATTTTCTCAATTAATTCAAAAAATCTACCTAACTTTAAACGTAAGGTTGATTCAATATTTTCATTTGCATCAACTTGGTAAACTAATTCAGGTAATAAATGGTTACTCGCCTTATAAATCAAAATTCCCACCATCTCATTATTCTGTAAAAGAACAGAAAAGTCTGAGGTTATCTTTACTTCAATGGAGAGGTTTGCTCTGTCCCATTTTTCAGAATAGGATAGTAAATTATCCTCTTCAATATAGTACTCGGTAAAATCCGATAAATTACATTCGAAATTCCTTTCCTCACTTATTTTGATGTTACCCTCTCTCTCTTCTAATAAGACTTTATCCATTTTCCCACTTTTTACTATTATTGGTTCGTTTAACTTTATTACTGCTCCTATAAAATTCAAATCTTCCTTATTAAATAATATAGTATCTGAATCAGACCACAGCCATTTATAACTTCCATAACTTTTATTTATTAATTCTTCAATTTCGTCGTAATTTTTCTCTTTACCAATCCATATAATTTGACTCGATAAGTACCATCTTACATCAGTATTACTTATAATTTGTATATTATTAATATTTATTTTCATATTTTCATGGTAATATTTGCGTAGCAGGTGGCATGGTCCCCCACTTTTAGTTGGAATAGTTCTATTTACAATTATGTGAGACGGGTATTCCCGGGTCATTGGATTTAACATTAAAGATTGTAGAACCACTTTCTCCATCTGGACCATAATTTGTTACATTTCCTATTAAAATGCCTTAGCTTTCAACTATTACTCCATTTCCTCCCTTCTTCTGACCATAATATATTCATTCATCTTTTTTACTCGCAATCCACAACTTTCAATAGCAGAAGGTTGCACGATATCTGCTTAACCTTTAAAGGAATTAAGTCCATCAGGGGATCAACAATTAATAGTATTCAAATTTTTGTTCGCTAAATCAAGGGCAACTCCTAATTTAATTTGATTCCGCTTACTTAGACCTTGTAGATATTGAGTAATAAATTTAGATTCAATTTCTGTGTTATATCGATCTAATTCAATCTCCAAGATGATGTTTTCATTAATTAATAACTTATAAATATCCTCACCTTGCTCAGGTATCCAATCAATAATATAAGCTACTTTCAAATCTGGATATAAACTTCTGATCACTTCAAGTAACCTTATATTCTCTTCACTCTTGAAAAGTGATTTATTAGATTCTATAAGTTGCTTTCTTATATCTTGTTCCGTCTTACTACCAATTAGTTTCACTTTTTCAATCCCTTCATTACCTAGGTGTCACTGTTACTAAATTACCACGACTATCAACTAAACCATTTGTACTTCTCACCCTGTTAAAGCTTTAGTAAAACGGCTCTTCTTCACTTATAATATACTCTATGATCTACCGGTACTTTCTTCTTCATCTTCAATCTCTTCGCCAACGAAAAAATTAGGAGAAGCGGTTAAGTATTGCTTGAATCAACGGCCGAAGCTTTTCCTATTTTTACAAGATGGTCATTTGGAGTTAGATAATAATTGAGGCGAACGTTCAACCAAGACTATCTTTTCATTCCATTTAATAGGGATTAACAGGAATTTTCATAGTTTGTATATTTAGAAAGATCATTTATTGTAACAAGAAAGGATTGATAAAAAATGAAGCAATCATTAAAACAGACGATAGCTTTACAAGCCGTAGAGGAGTCAGTTACTTATACGGATAGTAAATTAGGCGGACGACCTTATTGTAAGTTAGGTGATAGCTTTCCTGTACATAGAAGTGGCACACCTTATATGTTTTTGGCACAGCTTAATTTTTCTCAACTACCTTCGCTGGAAGATTATCCACAGCAAGGGCTTCTACAGTTTTTTGTGTTGGCAGATGAGGATTATGGTGTTTACGAGGATGGTTATTATTGTCGCTATTATGCGGACTTTGAGCCCTCTCATGATTTAGAGCCTTTTTCTGACGAGGAAATGGAGTATGAGCTATGTGAACCAATTATCTTTGGTGGCCCTTATGCATTTAAAGCAACATTACGAGAAGAGTTAGTACCGTACACCGATCCTCGCTCCGTTCATTATGACTTACCAATGGAGAACCCTGCATATTCAAAGTATTTTGATCAAACAGATGGTAGTGGCACGAAAATAGGTGGCTATGCATTTATGGATAAAAATAGTTTTGATGAGAATAATGGTAAGGCTGAGCTGCTTTTTCAATTAGATATGGAGGGTGATGCACAAAAGACATATGCCATGATAGCAGACTCTGGCACATTACAATTTTTTATAGAGCGAGATTCTCTAATCGCAAAGGATTTTTCTAAACTTTATTATTATCTTTACAGTTTGTAATAGAAATCGTATAACTAAGGCAGTGGTGTAAATATGCCTCAATCGTAAGAGTCAAATAGCGCCACCTGGTTATATTTCCATTGCCTCCTGCGTATTCCAACACTTCTCTTATTCTATCGCAATCCAAATACCGAAAATATACATTTTTATCACTTTCTCAAATAACGAATCAACCAAACTATTCGAATCTTCAACATTAGCATAAAGCAAGCGTATGATTTCCACCCGCTAGTTCCGTTAATTCGGGTTATATACTTACTCTCCGAATGATAGTGTGGTGTTCACAAAATACATGAATTAAACTAGTTCCATTTCTAACAAAAAAACCATGTAGAAAAGAAAGTTTATTCTTCTCTACATGGAGTTTTGGAATCACATCGTACTTCATCCACTAATTACAATTCCTTACACTCTAATCTTAATACCCTATTTTCGTTTCGCATTACCTGTCTCTGATTTCACTGTTTATTTTTTTTTGCCTTTCTAGAGGTATACAATAGATCTTCAACAACTTTTAGATTTTTTTTCAATTGTTTCGAGTAAATAAGTACATCTCCATTTACATACTCAAATCTAAATGTCCTTGTGTGTAAAACATTTATTTTTTCTTCAAAGAAACCGTTTCTAATAATAGTTTGAATAGTGTTGTTATCATTATATAAATATCTGTCAGTCCTAAACGTTTCTTCGCCTAAATCATCGTCTCTTGTATAGAATAATACTTTTTCTATCATGGATCCTTTATATATTACACAATATACTTGACTTAAAACCATTTCGTCATCATCGTTATTTAGGAATCTAAGACAAATTTTCTTTTCAACTTCACTTATAATGAAAGAACTTCCCCAGCCCTTATTTTCAGCACGATAAGAAAAATACAGTTCATTGTTTTTTAGCCTATTCACAATAATTCCTTCCTTACATTTCGGCTCATTTTTAAATATTTTCGGCTTTGGTAATTGATTTAATTCATATTGATATGGATATAATTCGAGATATGAATCGCTCCAAATAACGGTTTCATTATCAACTTCTTCAACTTGATGGTACAACATATTATATGAGGAACTATATTGCTCGAAAATCTTTACAATCATCTCGTAATCTTTTTCTATCATCTTATACACTCCCCTAATTCTTTAGTTATTTTTTTGTTTCCCAAGTCCGTCCTTTATTTAGTTTCTTCTTTATTGTTCTTCAGTTCATTTTCAACCTTTTCTTTATTATCTAATCTATCGAATAGTTCGTATTTGCAATCTTTTTTATGTAGACCATCTTGTTTATGAGAAGTATCTTCCACCTATTACTTTATCATTATTCTCGTGTCAGTAACCAAATTCCCTTATATTATCCATCCGTTCAATTCCATGTGCTTAAATTTATGCAACAAGTATATTTATTCTCGGGTATTTAGTACCTGTCATAAACTGAAGGATGAAAATTTATGATATGGTTCTGTTACTTGATAACAATCCATTTCTTTTTCAAATTGTTCTTAATTCTCAACAACATTAAAACAAAATAATAGAAAATAGACTCGTTATGTCATGAAAGGCATGGCGAGTCTATTTTCTATTTGTACATAGGCTTTGTTTTTACTTTTCTAAACTAAAGTCTACTTTTTTTGTGATTGATCCAGTCCTTAATACCATCTTCCGCATGAAAATCGCTCGTGAAAATTATCAATATTTTCCTGACTTAGTATTTTCATATCATTAAAAAGACAATCAAGAATATCTTCAGCAATCTCTAAGTCTTCTGCACAACCTGTATTTCTTGCCAGAAGTTCTACCGCTATTTTTATTGTATACCCTCTGTCTGCTTCAGACAGAGTACTATCATTATAAACTTGAATTATTAATTTTTTTATTAGTTCTTTGACCCTTTTGTTTTCAACGTACTCTTCCTCTTCACTTTTGAATTGCTTATAGTAGTAGTTATTTAAAGAATTTCTAATTTTGTCGATTTCACTTTGATAATCTATTTTCATAACAAATAATTTCATCCTCTTCTGTTAATTTACCTTGCCAATAGAATCAATCCATCCTCGTCATGTTTTTGTGGTTAAATATGGTTCAATAATATTCATTGATTACACTATAGATTGTAGATAATCAGGCACTAGCTCTAAGTCCATAAAATGAATCCCATTTAGATTATCTTTTTCACACAATGATTTAAATCTCTCTGAACAAAACAGGTATCTTCCCAGTTTTAAATCGCTTAATTGAAATAAATCAAGATCAGTGTCTTTTAATACCAACTTTATATACTTATCAACGAAACCTCCATTAACCTTTAATTTTGCATTACTTGGAACTTCTCTTGTAAGATATTCAGATTCATCATAATCAACTAATGAATATCTTTTAATACACTTAATAAAGGAAAATAAATCTTTTACTTTTGGTTTACCTTTTGTACTTACAACATGCAAATTAGCTATAACATAATCCTGTAATATATTTACTTGCTCCATTGAAGATAAAAATTTTTCAGAGATTACATGACCAAAGAAATTTTCATTGTAGTCAAATTGAACTTTGCTTCTCGTTATTAACCATAGCTCTTTTGGAAACTCCATTTCTTCAATAAACGGTCGATTCCAATTATAGCTCATTCCTTCATGATATTTCTTTTCAGTAAAACTTTCGTGCAAAACCCCATCTAAATAGATGGGAGAAGTATCTCTATCATTGACTAACATAAAATATTTCATAAAATTTCCCCAATCGTTTACAAGCTGGATATTTTTTTGATGGTCCATAACACCACAAGCTAAATCGTTATAATAATGAATAAACTATAAACCTAACCTTTCAAACTTTTTAACCATCTAATATAGTAGCTGAACTGTTCTTCGATTTTTACAAACCTCAAACTATTATCAAACTCAAATATGTCAACTACATCTTTTAATTTAGCTGGTTCTCTAAATTTCACTATATATGCTAAACGTCCGGTACCCATCGATAGCTGCATTGTAGATGGATAAACATTTAACGCAGCCTCATTACACATAATCTGTATATGTTTATCTTCTAGATGTTGTCGCAGGCTTTGTAGTGCTAGGAAAAAATTTTCATGTTTAAAACTTATTGTGTTATCTAATATTAATAGTTGTATTAAAACCATTTCTTCATCATCTGGACATTCTTCATATAGTTTCAAAATGCCATCAAATATTTTTCCGTCATTCATAGCAATTTTTATAGTTTTACTTTCATAAATCAAAATATCACCTTCCAAATAATAGGCCCCGAGGATTTATGCCACTCCTTTGATGTAGGTTTGAATTCTATTTCATCTACAACTTTTATTTTAGAAAAAGCTTTACCGCTTCTCTATTAGGAGAATTTAAGGTTCATTTTTTCTACAGGGAGGTTTATATATTACTTGATTACCATCTTACCTACTTTATGAGGTCCTTCACATATGATAAGTTCCGCATTACCACTTAGTAAGTGTTGTGGTGCATGATCAAATAAAAAGCAAACTTCACAGTTATCTATCATTTTATTTTGCGTCGGATTTGTCCTATCAAAATTAATAGCTAAACTCCACACATTGCCATCTTCTAGTATTTCTGTAGTCGGATAATACTCTGTTCCTGTTGGAGGAGCTTTTCTTCCTCCTTCCGCTTCTGAAAACCAATAAATTATCGCTTTCTTCATTTACATCCTCCTAATAGAATACTTGCCCATTCTTTAAGGTTTTCAGTTCACTTTTTACTCTTAAAACTTTTTTAAATAAAGAAATAAAGGCCTTTGGGTATTGAACATTCTCAAAAAGCCTTTTTTTACAATCTGACACATAAAATGTCTATGTATTTAATACCTCATTGCAACTTTTCTGATAGTTAATGTAGAAATCCGTCATACTATTTCCCACTTACCGTATAACCCAATTATTTTGATTATTTTCGCTTTATTCCGACTTAAATACTAAATAGCATCAAATATTCCAATATAAGTTAGCTTATTATAAAGCTTTTCTTTTTCTTTTATCATGATATCACCATCATAATACCAAAACACTGCATTCGCCTTTTCAACGCCCCTTTTTATACAAATCTCTTTAATTTTTGTTATAGTTTCTTCCGTAACTGATAATTCATCTTGATTTATCAGAATATCTAAGTCCATCTCTTGTGAGTGCTGGGTATATCCAATCCAGTCCTCATCGTAAAATACTTCCCCTATATCTTTACAAAAACCACAGATTTTATAATCTAAATCTCCTATTTCTACATCTTCTCTATAGTCTAATTCAAAATACTCCTCATAATCCTTCTTAAAATTAATTCCTACCCAAATATGCACTTTAGATGTGTTTTGTTCTCCATAATTCATTTGTTATTTACACCTCATCTTCATATGATGATCATGATTTTTATTGATTATTCCAAGTGCTTCTTCCTTCGTCTTATCACTCTTTAACTGTTTAATTAACATGTCATGGAATCTCTTATTTGCACTACTACTGTGATGTTTACCTGATATTGTATTACCATATCCATCCAATACACCTTCAAAAAATACTTTTTTATCACCATTTAAAGGAACTACCATTTCCAACAGTTCCTCTGCTGAGAATCCTAATTCCCTCGCTTTTACAGCAATGGATACAGGAAACATCTCATGAAAACCTCCGCCATTTCGTAGTGCTCTTTTAACAGATTGAATGTGTTGAGAAACTTGCTCTGGAGTAGCTTTATTAAACCACTCAATAAATCCACCGTTTTTCCAAGGTGCAAGTCCGAATAAGTCTAGCTCAGCATTAGGGTTACTAACATATCCATACAAATTAGGATTTCCACCGGCAAGTCCAATTGGATCTACTTGAGTATAATTCCCTTGTTCCGGGTCGTAGTATCTAAATCGATTATAATACAATCCAATTTCTATATCTTCATATTGCCCTTGATAACGGAATGGGATAAAGTCTTTCTCACCAGTAAATTCATTCACTCTACCATAGATATCAAGCTCGGCTGACCAAACCCTATTACCTTGTTCATCATAGGCTTCAACAGGCGTTCCTAGATAGTCACTAATAATGCTGTAATTACCTTCATTCGTAATTTTAGCTGAAGGTACGTTCCCCTCATTAAATACCCATGTGACTAGACTATCATTTTCTAGTTCAGCTGAATAATTATCTGAATACTCGTGCAGGATAACATTTCCATTCCACGCGATTCTAGTTGTTTTTTCGTCAGAACTTTTCTCTATTCGTCTACCTAACGAGTCATACTTAAAAGTAACTTCTGTGTGGTCTGGTTTGATAACTTTAGACATCATGCCATTGCCGTAATATTCGTATTTCCACGTATCACCGGTATTTTTCTCAATCTTCTGAACAAGATTCCCTTCATCATCATAAGAGAAGGTTGCCTCTTTCGTTTCAAGTAATCTACTTCCAGCACCATAGACACGATCTGTCTTTTCTTTTGTTTCATACAAATTCCCGACATCATCGACGCTGCGGTGTAAGAAGTCAAATTGACCGCCTTGATTGGACCAAACGAGGTTACTGAATTCATCGTAACCATAGGTAACTTTTACACCGGTTAACTCATTTACCATGCTTCGTAATCGATGATTGACGTCCCAATTATATACGCGTCTTCGTGTGTCACGATTTTGGCTATTTATTCGATGGTGTGTCGGTCTACCAGTTACGTCATATTGCCATTTGCTGATGACATCCCCTGGTAAGATTCTTTCAATCTCTTGACCAAGTTCATTGTACTGCATTGATGCTGTCCAATTTTCTTGCTCTAAACGAGAAGCTGTGATTTGCGACACATTCCCCATTTCATTGCGAGCAACATCAATTTTTGCGCCTAGGCTACTCGTAATCTGTGAACGATTGCCTAATTGATCATAACTACTCGCGATCCAATGGTCATTCTGCCACTCCTTGGTCACTTGTCCAGATGGGTCTCGATCCAGCTTTACTTTCACATGCTCATTTTCAGTCTCAATTAAAGAACCATTTTTGTCATAGCCAAACGTTTCCCAAGTGTTATCATAATAATCAGCTCGGATAACATTTCCTAGACCATCATGCTGATACGCTGTCCAACGATCACCTGGACGTTGAATTCTCTGAACTAATCCTCCCAGACTTCGTCATACGTTCTTGTAAGTTCATCAAAGCCGATTTCCTTGATGATATTGCCTTTTGTATCAAGTTCAAACTGATACACTTCGCCTTTTTCATTGATGACAGCGGTTAACTACATTAGTTGACATTTGCACCTGTTGCTTCAAATACGATATCTGGCGCTTGTCCATCTTGCTTTGTCATTTCTTCCATTCGTTCGTGTAATCGCTCAAAATCACCCCGTGTATGATGTAGAACACCTTCAAACTCACATTGGCGGTGACCATCATAAATCGCAACGGTACTTTTTCCTTTACTGACATCTAACGCAATGACATGTTTCATCTCTTCTTCTCCTTTTGACCAATCATAGAAGCCTTCACAGTACCTTATCGATTCCACTTTCTTATACACGATCTCTTAGGACCCAACATACTAAACTAATTCATATTAGGGCATGAAGTTAGCCGGTTTTATTTACGGACTCACAAATGGTCCCAGAGGCTAGTCGGCTTTTTTTCACTTCTACTATAAAAAAATAGTAGCACAAACCATGGCCTTGGTTTGTACTACTAATGTTAGTGTGTTTTAATCTTTATTAAATCCATTAAATAACACAAAAGACTTGTAATACTGTTGTTTCTTTATTTTTATATTATTGTTGGTTAAAACTCACTTCTTTATTATATCTTAATATTTACGTTCTTCTTCTTCATCATCTAGTATATGATTAAAAAAGTCAGAAAAATTCTCCCATACATCTGGCTCGGAAATAAAATCTTGCTCCTCTAATTTAGTTATTTCTACAGAATCTAGCCAAATGATTGATGGTTTGTTTTCTGTATCCATAACAATAATACTTTCATCTTGTTCAGCAATAACAACAAATCTACTCGGTAAACCAACGGCCTCTCTAATTCTCAAAGTTTCTCCAATAAGATTTGTTGAATCAGAAAATAAAAAAGAATGTATATTTTTCCCTCCAACATCTCCTCCACTGTAGAAACTAGATACTTCACGAAAATCATTAGGTAGTTTTATTTGAAGATCATATTCGATTTTATCCAAGTAATCTTTAGAAATTCCATCAATATCGTATAAAGCTCTATATTTATTTAGCAATTCATTCATATCATTCATTATATCTCCACCTCTTCTAAAAATTTATGATTTACATCGGGTTTTCCAATATTCTCGTGTATCGACACCAAATTTCGACCTATTTATCGGATAATTAGGATGTGGTTTATTTCTCCCAAATTGACTATGCAATATATCTTGCCCATACTTTCCTACACCATGATAACGAGTACTTGCTTCTACTAATGCTCCTCTCGAATCTTGACCTAAATGATGTAATGTTGCAAAACTACCATCAGATAGTTGTGGTGCTTTTCCGTATTTATTTGCCGCATCCCTATTTGTCATACCAATATACTTTTTATCTCCTGCACTTCTAATTTTATCCCAATTAATATCATCTCTTTGATACACATCATATGTTTGTCTAGTTCCCTTTGGTCTTGTTGCAGTCCAAATAACTTTTTTCCATTTTATCAAGCCAAACGGATCCAGCTCCATGAGAGGGTCACTAACATATCCATATAACGTTGGATTATTCCCCGCTAGCCTAATAGGGTCTTGTTGTGTGTAAATCCCCTCACTTGGTGAGTAATATCGGAATCTGTTGTAATATAATCCAATTTCCACGTCTTCATACTGCCCTTGATAACGGAATGGAATGAGATCCCTTTCACCTGCAAATTCTATTACTCGCCCATAAATATCAAGCTCAGCCGATCAAACCTTATTACCATCATCATCATAAGCTTCGACAGGCGTTCCAAGATAATCACTAATAATACTGTAATTACCTTCATCCGTAATTTTAGCAGACGGTACGAACCCATCTTTAAATACCCATGTGACTATATTGTCTGGTATTTCAGACTTGTTCTGTGAAGAATACTCCTCTAGGTTTTCAAATTCCCCTGAATCTTCCTCCGAGAAATACTCATGTAGGATAGTATTCCCATCCCATACGAATCTCATAGTTTTCTCGTCAGAACTCTTCTCTATTCGTCTACCTAGCGAGTCATACTTGAAAGTAACTTCTGTGTTGTCTGGTTTGATGACCTTCGACATCATACCATTGCCATAGTACTCGTACTTCCACGTATCACCATTCTTCTCAACTTTCTGAATCAGATTACCTTCATCATCATAAGAGAATGTTGCCTCTTTCGTTTCAAGCAATCTGCTTCCGGCACCATAGACACGATCTGTCTTTTCTTTCGTTTCATACAAATTCCCGACATCATCGACACTGCGGTGTAAGAAATCAAATTGACCGCCTTGATTGGACCAAACGAGGTTACTGAATTCATCGTAACCATAGGTAACTTTTACACCTGTTAACTCGTTTACCATGCTTCGTAAGCGATGATTTACATCCCAATTATACATGCGTCTTCGTGTATCGCGGTTTTGACTACTTATTCGATGGTGTGTTGGTCTACCTGCTACGTCATACTGCCATTTGCTAATAACATCTCCGGGTAAGATTCTCTCAATCTCTTGACCGAGTTCATTGTACTGCATGGATGCTGTCCAATTTTTTTGCTCTGAGCGAGAGGCTGTGATGTGTGATACATTGCCCATTTCATTACGAGCGACATCGATTTTTGCGCCTAGGCTACTCGTAACCTGTGAACGATTGCCTAATTCATCATAGCTACTCGCAATCCAATGGTCATTCTGCCACTCCTTGATCACTTGTCCAGATGGGTCTCGCTCCAGATTAACGGTAACATGCTCATTTTCAGTCTCCATTAACAAGCCATTTTTGTTATAGCCAAACGTTTCCCATGTGTCATCATAATAATCAGCTCGAATGATATTCCCTTTTGTATCACGTTCAAACTGATACGCTTCGCCTTTTTCATTGATGACAACTTAGCCATTTCTCACAATTAGCCATGATTTGGATGTATTTCTTTCATCCAACCATTATATGGAAATTTAAATTCAAAATCACATTAAAAACAAAAAGTAGCAAAAAATCCATATACTCCGGGATTTATGCTACTCTTTGTTTATAGAATTTATTACAAGTAAAGCCATCAATGATTATTGTTTTTGATCACAGCAGTGTTGATTTACAAAAATTGTCCTTGCCGTAACGAGAGTTAATGTGTGTTACCACCTCATCTAATTCAATAAATTAAACCCTTTAACGACTAGTATATTATTGATTATATTTAGATATTTGTCTTAAATTCTCCTAAGTAAACTAAACCATTAAATAACTTATCAGTGTCAGTTATTTTTAAACCCGCATCTGTGTAGAAAAACATTGCATTTATATTTTTAATCCCTTTTCCAACGCAGATAGTGTTGATTTCTAATAATGTTTCCTTAGAAACAGGTATTTCTTCTAGTGCTTCTTCAACACTTATTAAATGGTCGATCTTATAAATAGCTATCATGTCCTCATCGTACCATTCGGTTTTAGTATCGACACAAAATTGACAGACCTTATATTCAGGGTCGTCCATTTCTACATCAGTGTTATAATCTAATTCAAAATATTTTTCGAATGTTTCATCGTCAGAATCATTAATTCCTATCCATACATGAACTTTAGACATATTCATTACTATTTACAACTCACTCTCATATGTTTTTTATGATGTTGACCTATTATCTTCCTTGCCTCTTTTTTAGTATTTGCATTTTCTAAAGCATCTGATAATCGTCGATGGAAGTTCCCACTTGCTTTACTCGATTGACCAAAAACTCTTTTCTTACCTGTTGAATGAGGTCCTGAATGAAGAACACCATCCTTATCAGGTACATCAACAAATGTTACTCTATTTTTATCTACAGCCATTCGTTTCAATTCTTCTGCAGTAAAACCAAGATCTCTAGCTTTTGCCGCATTAGCTACAGGGAATAATTCATGTTTTCCTCCACCGTTTCTTAATTGACGTTCAACAGCAGCTTTATTATCTGAAATATCCTTCGGAGTTGCTTTGTTAAACCATTCATTGAATTTATTTCTTTTCCAAGGAGCCCATCCAAAAGGATCAATCCAAGTATTCGGATCATTCACGTACCCGTAAAGCGTAGGGTTTCCACCAGATAGCCCAATAGGATCTTGTTGTAAATATATTCCCTCATTTGGTGAGTAATACCTGAACCTATTGTAATAGAGACCTATTTCTTTATCTGAATACTGCCCCTGATACCTAAACGGAATGAAATCCTGCTCACCAGTGAACTTATTCACTCGCCCATAGATATCAAGCTTAGCTGACCAAACCCTATTTCCTTGTTCATCATAGGCTTCAACAGGTGTCCCTAGATAGTCACTAATAATACTATAGTTACCTTCACTTGTAATTTTAGCTGAAGGTACGAACCCATTATTAAACACCCATGTGACGAGATTATCTGGTATTTTAGAATTATTCTGTGAAGAATCCTCATCTAGATTTCCAAATTTATCTGAAGTATTCTGCAAGAAATACTCATGAAGGATAGTATTCCCATCCCATACGAATCTCATTGTCTTCTCGTCAGAACACTTCTCTATTCGTCTACCTAGCGAGTCATACTTGAAAGTAACTTCTGTACTGTCTGGTCTGATGACTTTTGACATCATGCCATTGCCGTAATATTCGTACTGCCACTTATCACCATTCTTCTCAACTTTCTGAACCAGATTACCTTCATCATCATAAGAGTATTTTGCCTCTTTCGTTTCAAGCAATCTACTTCCGGCACCATAGACACGATCTGTCTTTTCTTTCGTTTCATACAAATTCCCAACATCATCGACACTACGATGTAAAAAGTCAAATTGATCGCCTTGATTGGACCAGACGAGATTACTGAATTCATCGTAACCATAAGTAACTTTTACACCTGTTAACTCGTTTATCATGCTTCGTAAGCGATGATTGACGTCCCAATTATATACTCGTCTTCGTGTATCGCGGTTTTGACTATTTATTCGATGGTGTGTTGGTCTACCTACTACGTCATACTGCCATTTGCTAATGACATCCCCTGGTAAGATTCTTTCAATCTCCTGTCCAAGTTCATTGTACTGCATGGATGCTGTCCAATTTTCTTGCTCTGAGCGAGAAGCCGTGATTTGTGACACATTGCCCATTTCATTACGAGCGACATCTATTTTTGCACCTAAGCTACTCGTAATTTGTGAACGATTGCCTAATTCATCATAGCTACTCGCAATCCAATGGTCATTTTGCCACTCCTTGATCACTTGTCCAGATGGGTCTCGCTCTAGTTTCACGGTAATATGCTCATTTTCAGTCTCAATTAACAAGCCATTTTTGTCATAACCAAACGTTTCCCAAGTGTTATCATAATAATCAGCTCGTATGACATTCCCTAGAGCATTATGCTGGTACGTTGTCCAACGATCACCCGGACGTTGAATCCTCTGAACCAATCCTGCCAGACTTCGTTCATACGTTCTAGTCAGCTCATCAAAGCCAATTTCCTTAATGATATTTCCTTTCGTATCGCGTTCAAACTCATACACTTCGCCTTTTTCATTGATGACAGTGGTTAACTGCTCCTCTGTATCATAGGCAAATTTAACTTTCTTTCCACCTTGTTCACGGGATATTAAACTGCCAAGAATGGTGTAATCAAAGGCAACTTGCGTATGATTATCTTTTGTAAAAACGACATCATCATAGGCATCGTATTTTAATTGAACATCGTTACCATCCGAAAGATTTGCCCTTACAAGGCGATTTAAGTTATCATAACGGAACTTTTCTGTTGCTCCTAGGGGATTGGTCGTTGATGTACAGTTACCACGAAGGTCATATGTCCATGTGGAACTTGTTCCGTCTGGCAATGTCACTTGACTCAGGTTCAGGTCAGCATCATAAGCTAACCTTACCACATGGCCTTGCGCATTTGTTACTGTTTTAATTAAATTTTTCTCATTATAGGAAAATTCAATCTCTATTGCATCTTCTAAAATATTTGCCTGTAATGTTCCATCTTCATTATAAATCCACTGACGACTTCCGCCCTCTGCGTTTACTGCCTGAATCAGCCTATCCTTCTCATCATACTGAGAAGATACGGTACTGCCATCTGCAAGAGTAATCGTCACTGGATTTGCCCACACATCATAGCTATATGCCGTCACACGTCCATCTTCATCTACTTCTTGCAGTAATTCAAAGTCCTCATTATATTCATAGCTAACTTCACTACCATCTGGATGAACAATTTTCGTACAGAGGTTATCGTCGTTAAAATGGTAATAACTCTTATGGCCTAAACTATTCGTAATTTCGTTATAGCCCTCGTGATATGCAAGCTCTCCTGCAAGGACATTGCCATCTCCCCATGTTTTGATGACTCGTGCACCTGTAGTTGGGCCATCATAGCGCCAGAAGAAGCTATTTTTATTGCGATCCGTTTTTTGCATCATTAAGTGATTCACATATTTTAAATGCGTACTTTGCCCTAACGCATCTTGGATTTCGATTAAATCTTGTCCATCATTGTAATCATAGCGAACTAAGACTTCACGACTCATCTGGTTACGTAGGGCAACTTCTGTCATTCTACCTGACTCATTGGTCGTAACCTCGAGCACTCTTCCAACACTGTCCGTTACTTGAGATAGGAAGCCTTTAAGGTTATACGCAAATTGAATATGATGGTCTTGCTCATTTCTTACTTCTTTTAATCGATATTTTGTTTCTGTTGTTTGTTCAAATACATAAATCAATCGTGTATCATGCTCAAACAAATGATACTCCTCGCCTGTATTTGTTAAAGTCATTCTTTCTCGTTTGTTAAAATACGGCAAGTTTATTGGTAAAATTGGAAAACCAACTGCACGACCATCCGTCACAACAATCCCAATCAGGTCATCTTCTTCAAATATCTCTAAGGCTAGATCGTATGTAAAGTGCATACCATGACCTGACAAGCCAATGCGACTACTATCACTGTACCAAGCGCGTTCCCATGAAAGAGGGATAGGTCCAGGTAGTTCAAAGTCGACGCCTTCATAAATCATACGCCCTGTGATTAAATCAACGGGTTCAAAACCTCTTTTACAGAATTTTTCACTTAACCCTTTTGTACAATTAAATTTCTTTAATACCCCATGATTAAATTTCGTTAGCCCGGCTTTGGCCATAGCTTTCATACCGTCTACTGCCTTCGACGCAGCGAGCAATTCATCCATCGACGAAATGACTTTATCTGCGGCCGTCTTCACAGCCTTAGATGCTTTGTTAGCTAGTTCCGCTAGTCCCTTTACTGCATCTAACGTTTTAGATACTTTCGGATAGGCTGCCTTCATCCCTTTTGCTAAAGCTTTTGAAGCATCTATTGCCTTATCAACACTTTTTGCAGCATCAGCAGCTTTATCTAAGAGTTTTGCTCCTTTTTTGACCTTGTAGGCTCCCTTGGCGGCATCACCAACTACTGGGATCGCACCTACTAAGTTCATGGCTGCATCCATGTAATTCCCTCTTGCCAAGCTAATTCCTGCATTCGCAATATCTGCAAATGTACCGATGACAGGAATAAATCCAGCAACATCCAATGCTGCACTAACGCCATCTACTAAACTACTAAACCAGCCTTTTTTCTCTTTCTTCTCTTCTGCCTTTTGCGGGAAGATTAAGTCAACTTTCGTCGTAGCTTCAATTGCTTCTTCATTTAATTTCGGTGGCTGACTCTGCTTCTCTATACCTTCTTGATCAATGAGCGTACTAATTAATTGTGTGTCAGCGCCCATAATTACATGACTTTGTTCCTTCGCTGATATCGCAATCCATTCTTCCGCTTCTACGGCTAGCTCTTTCATACCACTAATTTCAAGTGTTTCATCGGCCGCTAACATGATGGTACTGTTACTTTGAAATGTTACGCCATCTCCATCATCCATCTTTAAGTCCAATACTCCATCTACTGCACTAAAGGTAATATCACCAACACCTAATGTCACATCTTTCCCTACATTAGTCGCCAATGATTTAACGGTAGTATCCGCCATTTTCTGCGTCTGCTTTTGCCCGCCCTCTGGTGTGGCTGGATTCACACGCACCGAGCTGATAACGATAGCTTCTTCTTCAACTGCACTTGGAAAATGCAATTGAGCACGTGCGCCTATTTGAGGCATTAAATACATAACACCATTGGCATCTGCTGAATAAGCAAACCAATGTGCTTTTGCTTGGTCCTGGCTTTTATCTATATCTAAATGAATTTTAACGGTGTTTTGCGTAACATCAATAATTTTTCCCGTAAATGCTGCACCAATAAGGTCTAAATTACGTACTAACCGCTGACGAATACTTTTCTCGGGTTGGGCAGTATATTGAAACTTCAACACGCCATCATCAAGATGGGTTTCCCTAGCCGTTACGATATAGGAGCTTCCCTTGAATTGCACCAACGTGCCCAGCTCATGGGCCTCTGTGCTTTCAAACTCACAAAAAGTATAATCGGCTTCACTCACATCCGTACCATCATTTTCAGTAATCAACCGATACGCATCGACGTCCATTCGTACTATAGACGGCAGATGGTCGATCGTTATGCTTTTCCTACTTTGAGGTGTACCAAGCCAGAACCGAGCACCTTTTCCTTTTAAATCAGGAAAAACAACGGCGTGTAAACGGGATGCCATTCTTTTAATAAATTCCCAATCTGTTTCTAAGTATTGAATCGCAATACTACCAATGGCTTGACCGTTAGAAGCCTGGTCGATGTAATCCCCATTAGGATAGGCACTTACGATGTTTTTGATTAACTGCACGTACGTCATGTTCACATCTTGAAAAGAACGTGAACGCTTTGCAATATCCATATTTGCTGTAAATGATACAGCCTCAACAGAGACATAGTGCACCCCTTGTGATGCCTGCAACTCCGCATTTTCAATTCTTCCTGAGAACAAAATGGCACTGTCTCGCCCAAATTTCACAACCACTTCATCTGTTTGATTGACCCGCTGAATATACTTTTGAGCCTGCTCTTCAGCAATCATTCCTGTAAAGTACAATCTTGCATGGTCATTAGCCTTATGTTTGATGGTTAGTTTATCTAAATGAATAAGCGGATAAGGCCATTCGAGCACAAGATCCTCATACGTACTAACCATGTGTACTTCCTTTTCTTCTAGCGATTTCATTACTTACCTCCTTTCAATCAACCTCGGCTTTTAAAAACCTTGTTTCGGTATTTCTACTTCCTCTTGACCGTCATGAATAATTTCGATTTTGCCTCCACCTGCTGAGCATTGCGTATGGCAGCGGCTTAATAACGCTTGCTTCCCCTCGATGTTGACAGTTTCCATTCCTTCCATCCAATCAATGGAACATGTTGGTGTACATGGCTTTTGCAACTGTAAACAAACACCAAAGGTTGGGATGTTATCAGGGTTTCGATCCCCTACATTCATGACGGCTTTTTCTTTAATATAAACGCCATGATCTTGCGGCAAATTTAAATAATTGAGGTGGCTACCATGCTCACAAGAAATGATGGCGCCATGTACCACATAACTAAATTGCTCTTGTTCCGAACCTTCTGTTTCCAAACTTTCTACAACTTGAGCCATTTAATATCCTTCCTTTCGTATCGATTAAACACTGTTTCAAACTAAGGCAGTGTTTTGGAATGATTTAACTTATCCTCATAGCGTGTGGTTGATTTCCGTTCCGACTGGGCGCTTTGTTGTCGCTTCGCTTTCGCGCAGAGCAGAGCTTCCTGAGGGCGTCCGATGAGCCGCTTCACTCGCGTTGCTCGCTCCAGGGTCTCGGGCCAATACGATGTTGGTCACGGAGGCGTTATCACAGGATGTGATGCCTTTAGTCTCCGTTCCTCTATCGCTAATCCCCAAGGAGTCGCCCAGTCTCCACTCCAATCAACTTATATATATGGCATTAACAAATGTCATCCACAACATCCACAACTTTTGATAGAGCCATGATTTATTAGAATGATCTATCGTCCTTGTAGTTTTACTCGTTGTAAATGAATCCCGAGATATGGTCGTCGTAGCATACTTTCTGCCACGTCTAAATTGACGATGGTGAATGATTCTTTTTTGCCGTCAACTTGAAAGATACAATCCAGTTCCACTTTCTTCGGGTCAATTACGAGCTCCTTTATTTGTCCGTCTGGATAATAAGCCGTCTCATCGGAAATACAGTTCTTCTTGACAATGTCCATAAGCCAATGCACACGCTGTGTTCCTTTCTTCACATCCGTAAAGACAATGGCTGTAAATTCTAAGTTATCCTCATATTTCACTAATAACCCTTTTAAATCATCTGAGACGATTCTTCGAGGCTTCTCTAAATAATCCAGATATACCCCATTCTCTTTTTCTATTACTTCCCCGAATACAGATGAACAGACAAAGTGATCATCGAGGTCTGTCTTGAAAGGAATAATTGGATTTGTAATGCTTTGATCTTGCCGAACAATAAAATACTCCATCTTTTCCTCCTGCAACTATCATTTCTATTGATTTCAACGTTAATGAATCCAATGAATGACTTTTATCTGGTCTGGGCTAAATAGACATTTCTCTTGATCACGTTTAAAAAAGGTAGCTCCTTTTAAATTAGCACCTGTAAAATTAGCGCCTGCAATTTGCGCAAACTCAAATTTTGCATTTTCCAAATTCGCATGACTGAAATCAGTACCTAGGTAACAGGCAACTTCGTCACCGGGAAGCATTAGCGTTTTTCCTTGTGCATGCGTAAAATTAGCGCCTGCTAAATTGGCGTTTCGAAAATCAGCATCTTGAATGGCTGCATAGGAAAAATCAACATTCGCTAAGCTACAATCTACAAAACTAGTACCGACGCAAACACTTTGTTTCATGGAAGCCCCTTCTAAGTCACTGCCATTGAAATTCGCATAAGAAAAGTCCATTTGGTCGAAAAGTTTTTGCTGTAATGGTAGGCTTGAGAAGTTTTCAAACGTATATGATTTGTCCATCTCATTTTTTCCTAACCACGACAGAAGATTTTGTTCCACCCGTTCCCGTTCGTCGAACATCGCAACATCTTCACTAAATCCTTTATATTCACCGACACGAAATCGCAAACATGCTGCTCGTTGGAAATCTATTTCAGGTACGCTTTCTTGTTGATAGCGGAAAAGATAGCGTACCAATTGAATGATATACTGATGAAACAGAATCACAGTTTGTTGAATAATTCCTCGAACGTCAGCTGCTTGGATAGCGAGATATGGTTTTCTTTCTTTTTCAAGCGTGTTGTGTAAATCTATAATCGCCTCACTAAGCCATTCCGCTTCATACTGTGCCGTACATTCTCCCCAGTCGTAGTACCATTTTTCTCCATACGCTTCTAGCAAATACGTACACTTGTTATCTAGTAATGATGTTCGTAGCAGTGAAAAATGAATAAAAGCAACTGGCGCTAACTTCCCTTGCTCTTGCTGATCTCTAATAGTTGCAAACAGCTGTTCAAGCGAGTGAATGATTGGTTTTAGTAAGACTTCCTTCTCTTGACGAAACTGTCGATCAACCTTCTCTTGTAATCGGCTGATATGAACTGACACGCATTCATCCATAAAATGCTGTAATGCTTCTTCTCGTTTCATGCGTCCACATCCTCACTAATTTGCTCGTACTTCTGTTCCTTTAATCTCCATTTTGTCTTCCATCTTGATTGAACTGTCTTTACAAGTCATCTCTATTTTCTCGGTCGCATTAATCATAATTTGCTTCGCATTGATGGCGACTTTATCTGTTGCTTGTAAGGTAATATTTTTATCACTTATGATGGAGATCCCATTATCATCCATAAGCGAAATCATTAATCCTCCACCAGATATAACAATCCGATCCGGTGCAAGTAGAATTTGTTTACCGTGCTTCGTTCTGAGTGTTTTGACATCTGGATCGGCCATCCGCGCTGGGTCTTGGCGACTATCCTCTGGTGGTGCAGGTCTTGATCCACCTCCACCACCTCCTCCGCCACTGGCACTTCCACCACCGCTTGGACTAGGTGGATTCGTCGCTGCTAACATCGAACCAGATTGTGGTGGTGCTTTTGATACGGAACTAATCGCAATCCCTTCATCCTCACGATTGCCCGGGAAATAGATTCTAACGTTATCGGATAGCTCTGGCATGAAGTACCAGCCTGTATTATCTTCTGATGCATAGATCGTCGAATATGGAAACCAATACGCTGTATCTTTATCTTGACCCTCGTCGAAATCGACATGAATACGAATTTTATCCCCCGCAACATCAATTACTTTTCCTTGAATGGAGGCACCAATAATAGCTTGATTATAAGTAGTGTGGACACTGAAGCCGTTCTGAGGTGTTAACGTATAAATATGCTTGAACAAGCCATCTTTTAAAGTTGAGTAGATTTTATAGACATACAATTTTTTGGATTGGAAAGTAACTTCATTACCTATTTTGAACGGTTGGAATGATTCTACTTCATAGTACATGTAGTCACTATCAGTAATACCGTCGAGATGATTTTTACTGGACACAAGGAAATTGCCGATCGCCTTTTTAACTCGATAATTGATGGCCTCCATTTTCTGCGTGCCCCCAGCTTGAAACGGTACGCCGAAGTAAAACTTTGCGGCTGGGTGAACCGTATCTGGCACCAGACCTGTATGGAATCTTGATGCCATTCGTTTAAGAAACTCCCAATCTGTCTCTATATATTGCATCGTAAAGCGTCCAATAGTAGCGCCCTTTGAGGCATAATCCATGAAATCTGCACCTTTTTGATCGGCAATACATGCATTTATTAATTCACTATAGGGCATACCCGCATTTTGATAAGTTTGATTTTTCTTCTTCACATCTAACACATACGAATGCGAAACTGCTTTTACCTCCAAATAATAGGTACCCAAAACCGATTTCACTTGTACATCTAACGCCAGCCCATTAAAAATAGGAATAGTTTGTCCACCACTACCGATTTGCACTACTTCAATAGCCGTTTCTGCATCCGTCATATATACGTAGGAATCTTCAAGTTCATCAGGAATCACGCCCGTTAAATGCAATGTAGCATGCTCATTCATTTGTTGCGTAATTTCGATTTGATTGACGCGAATATTATAGGGCATCACGATGATATCTTTATACGTCAAGGCTGTTTCCTTACTCATTCGACAACACCTTCCCCATCTAATAATTTGTTTTCAACAAAGATAGATTCCATCATGCCGTAAGCAATGGGCTTCCAAATATCCATCTCTTTTTTCAAACAATTAACTGAGCCCATCGTCACATTCTCGCCTACTATAAACAAAAACATTAAATTATAAATCTTGTTATCTAGTGCTGGCGAAATGAAGTCAAAGTAACCAATTTGTAGACCGTTCACTTCATTCATGCCGAAATCCAACATTTTTGTCGTTGGCTGCGTTTTTTGAAGGATGTTCCTCATGGCCTCTGTGAAGTCTTCTAATTCCTCTTCTTTTACCTGTTGTTCCATGATTTTCAGTGTGACATTGATGGACGTACTTTCGCTTGTATAAATATAATCGGGTCTACGACTGGATGGATATTTAATATCCATTAATTCAGGTTCCATCACGTCAAAGGCTGCAGGCATACACATCCGGATTTGACCCTCATAAAAACTCATTTCTTTAAACTCAATCGTTTCATCTTCAATCATGAGCTGACCATCTTTAATCGCTTTCACAATATCCGTATTTAATAATTGGTTTTCGATGTTCTCCATTCGTTTCTTCTGCCTTGCATGCTTCGTCATCTCGATAACTTCTTCATCCATGTAATTCATTGTTTTCGCTCCTTTGTTTTAACTACCATTCCTTCTATCTCATAACCTTGAATTCTTTTGTTTTCCTATTAAATAGCACCGATTATTTATCAGCAATAAATCAATAGTTATTGTTATTAATTAAATTTTTTAGTAATATTCCATCTTAAAATACATTTATGACAATATAACCATTAATTGGTTATTTTCATCATTAAATATGCTAATAAACCATAGTTAAAAAGTCAACATCCATAAGTTCTATTATTTGGAATAGACAAAAAAATAATCCTGAAGATCGGGAAAATTTGAAATTTAGTAGTTAGATATACTGTGTGAGTAAAAGAAAAAATGAAACTATTGTGGTATGGAAATGTAACTCGATCGAACGACGAATACATTCATGATGAAGAGAATAATTTTAAGTCGTAAACGTCGCTGTGTCGCTTAGAGACAGGGAAATCAAAGGGACAAATAGAGATAGGGATATCCTCTCTCAAATTGCAAGCAAGAGTCGGACTACCGCGAGGAATTGAACGGGTTGCTAGGTCGCTACATAGACACCTCAGTTTTGTTTTGTATAGATTCTACAACGAACTATAAGAATTTTGCTAAAATGAAAGGTATACAACACGAAGCCATTAAAGTACGACAAGCCAAACACATTAGAAAAGGAATTTACCATATTCATCATATCAATGAATCGTTTCCTAAGCGTGGCGACACGTCACTTGGATAATTATTTGTTTTGGCTACTTAAATTAACTAGAAAGGGATTAGATAGATATGAAAAAGATCACTTGGGATAGCGAGAAACTTTGGAAAGGGTGTATGTTGGCTTCAATCGCTCACGCAATAAACGTTGCACACTACCCAGAATTGGCTCACGAACAGTCTTGGGACGGGTTCAATTACAACGTACAGGATAGTTCTGGCACACGAGGGACAATTACATTCCATTCTAACTACTTAGTAGCTGCCTTTCGTGATGATAATAACGAAAGGGTATCAGACTATAAAAATGCTTTAGAATACTTTAAGGATGCACCCGAAGAAGTAAAAGAGTTAGCCACAGCTGAAACGCTCCAATATTTGTTAGAAGATATTAATGGAAAGACAGTGCCTATGATTACAGCTGCTTTTTGGGGAAATGGCGAGGAAATCTATTCACAAGAGGACATTGATGAAATGATTGAAAACGGTGGCTTTCTCTTAGAAAGACAAGCAATGGACATAGAAACTGCTATCGCTGAATGGCAAGAGGATGCCGAAATGTCTGATGTACAAATCACCCTACTAAAGTCCATCTTCCTTCGAAAGATAGAAAACCCCTCTAAAGTCATTGTTTTAACGGCAGAGGAAATTCAAATGATTGAATCTGAAGATGGAGAAGGGTTAGCTGAAAGCAGAATTTCTTTTGAAGAAATAGGTATCGAGTGGGAAGTATAAAAAATCAGTACATATTGGAATAAGAGGCTGTGACATAACTAAATGGTTCCTTCATAAAGCCAAATAATCTCTACATTTTTAGTTAGTTGAAACACTTTCGTACTATTATTTCTATTAGCAACAATAGTTACTCTATTCTTAAATTATCAAGTTAAAATCATTATGATATTTAGACTCTTCTATTAATCGTTTAGGGAAATTAAAAAATCTGATAAATTATTACTGACCTTATTAAAATCATCTAATTTTACACTTTCATCATAGCAATATACCGCTGGATCATCTCCATCATTTAGATTAAAAAACCAGAATATATATCCTTGATGCATCATGAAAATAAACTGATTATCTGTGAGCTTTTTTTTGAAATTATTTTCCTCCAAAAGTTCAATTGCCCCCTCTTTTAAGTCAAAAATACAATTCATGGAATAATCCGTACCAACTAAAAATTCAATTCCATTACCAGCTTTATTCATAAAATCCAAATAAGTTTTTGGAAGTGTTAGAGTTGAAGATAATTTCACCAATTTTGATAGATCATCCTTACTGCAGGGTTCCATTGGATAAGAGTCCTTTTCTAAGGATGTCAAGAAACCCTCTATATTACTGCTTTTATAAAAGTTCATACTAAATCCCCTCCATATTCATGTTTGGAAAATTCTTTTGCTTGCCTGATCCATCATTAGGAAAACGACGCCTTCCTGTAAGGTAAATGTAACTAATTGCTGATTTAGCTTGACCTTGCCTTTTTGTGTGCACCAATAGGGCGTTTTTGGATTGGAATCGCCGTCCTTTCTTATACTGTCGCGGACAACCGCAGCTTCCTATCGAGGATATAGAAATGGTGGCAGTCAGAACTTCCAACTACCACCATTTTATCATTTATTCAATTTTAATTTATTTCACATACATTTATTTACATTTCCCTCGATATTGCCAATACTCCCCAAAGTTCTCTTTAAATCAACAAAACAGTCCTTACTTCTTAATCAAATTCCTTTACATCTTTAACATTAACTTCATACATCTCTTCAACATCTGCATCCATCGGTACCAATGCATAATAATTTTGATCATTATTTAAGATAAATTGAATCAGCTTTGTTCTTTCCTCATTCCAACAATTTTTCATACCTGAATAGTATTCTTCCACATCTTCTTTATAATCCAACTGCAGTATATATCCTTTTTCCGTCATTGCAAAAACAATTAAACTTCCCAACAGATTTTTTTGCACATTTTCTTTTTCGTATTCTTGTGATAAAAACCAGATTTGATCTAACCCCATAAGTTTTTTGTATTTCTCATAAAAGCTACTATCATCCATACCCTCATAATCATGTATCAATTCATTGACAAATGAGTGCCATCTTGTTGGAATTATCTTTTCCAATAAAGGGTTATTTTCGATTCCTTCTATTATTTCATCTATCTCTTCAATCTCTTGCTCATTGCTGTATTGACTTATAGAGATTGGTTTGAATTTCATTGAATTTTTGTAGTGCGCCAGTTCATATGGATAGTGATTATTATTTATTAGACTTGTATCTTCGAGTTCTAATATCTTTGCTAATGCGGCTGTTTCAAAGCTCCAAAACCCTACATATCCAGGTTCTTTATGTGCATTTTTCCATTCATAATCATAATGGCCTTTAAACCATTCTTTCTCCATATACTTCTGCAATCTTTTAGATGCTTCTTTCTTATCTGTTTGCGCAAGTTCTATAATTTCCCTTGTTTTTGCATATGGATTTTCTTTAAAATAAACATCTGTGATTTTTGTGTATCCTATATCACTAGCACATAATAAATAATCAATCACAGAATCATTAATGTTTTCTTTCTCAACCTGCTTGGCTAATCTTACAATATTCTTTTTATCAGTTTCTAATAAAATTCCTAAAGATATCATCCAAAGTAGATTTATATATCCAACTTCTCTTTCTCCTTTATTCTCTAAATAAGTAATGGCATTCTCAAAATCTTCTACCATTGTATTAATTTTTTCACCTAAGGAATATTTTGCATTTATTTTCTCTGTCTCATATATAAAATTCCTTAAATATCTTGCTTCTATAATACTTTTATTATCATTAGGATTTCTTTGGATACCATTTTTCTCATCTTCTTCCAAATCTTTAATATCCCCTATATTCTTGTCGATAAACTTTTTATTGAATTCTATATCTTCTCTACATTTTTCTTCAATACATAAATGATCTCTCATAACATCTGATTCCTCCTTGCCTTTGATTTAAGGCCATTCTCCAATTATGTCACCCTTTGCATCTATCCTATATGTTTTAACCTTTCCACTACTATCGACTGTTGAAAGCACTCGCTCAACTTTACCTTCATCCAATGCATCCGTAATCTTTTGGGCTAATTCTTTATCTCCATCAACTGCTTTCAATATTCTATCTTTTTTGGTTTTCGTACCTTTCAACCAGTCGTCTGACATTTGTGGTCCATCTTTAGGTGTTTTCGATAATTTTGAACTACCAAACTTTGCTTCATCAACAACATATTTGATATTTGATTTTGAATTTGCGTTTTCGTATAATCCGTCAATCCCTTTTACAATTTTATCATTAACACTTGATGGGGCACCCCTGCCAATTGGCTTTAAGTCATATCCAGCATCTTTTAAACTTTGATTGTTTAATAAATTGTCACTTGATTTTATTTCACCATAATTACCTTTTTGCTTGTTTGTAGCTGTACTCGGATTAAAGTCGTCTACATTATTCTGATTTGGAGTTTTATCCTTTGGCTTAGGAGTCGTATCGCCTTTCTTCCCACCAGCAATAATACCACTTATTGCTCCGCCTGCCTGCTTACCTCCAACGGCAATTCCACCTACGCGCTTAGCAATTTTAACAGCTGGACCACCGAAAACAGATGCACCGGATACTGCACGTTCCCATGGCTCCAATTTCCGTCCGGTAATTGGATCTTTTCCAACGATGGTTTCATACGCAGCTTTGGCGTTTCCAAGAATAGGAATACAATCTACCGCCGCAGAAAGCACTTCTTTATATCCACCGTCTTTAAAAGCATTGTAGGCGTTAGCAACTTTGCCCCCTACTTTTACCGCTGCTTTTTTAACTGCTTTTACGGTTGTTTTTGCTGCGGTTTTAACCGTCTGAACAGCTGTCTTTGTTGCGGTTTTAACCGTATTAACAGTTGTTTTCGCTGCGGTTTTAACTGCCTTTACCGTTGTTTTCGCTGCGGTTTTCACCGCTTTAACGGTCGTTTTTGCTGCGGTTTTAACTGCCTTTACCGTTGTTTTCGCTGCCTTTTTAACTGCCTTAACTGCTGTTTTCGCTGCCTTTTTAACTGTCTTTACAACTTTTTTTACATACTTCTTGGTCTTTTTAACTGCTTTTTTTACAGCCTTTTTAAACCTCTTGACCAGTTTGCTCTTGGATAAATTATTTTTTAGCTTCCTGGCTTTTGTCAAGACCTTGCCTAACTTTTTCTTGAGCTTTTTCTTCGCTTTTTTTAAGGCTTTCTTTAGTTTCTTTTTGGCCTTTTTGAGTTTCTTTTTAGCCGCTTTTTTAACTTTCCCTACAACAGGAATACTGCTTAAAGCACTACCTAGTGCTCCGAAGAATCCTTTCCCCTTCTTCGCCATTAAGCACCACCCCCACCAATAGGGATCATGCCCATGACGTCTAGTCAGCGCCTTCTCCAGATGTATTAGATACGGTCACAGGTGCTTTATTTGAGCCTTCCATTGTGACAACCTGTCCCTGAATATCGGTAATCCCGTCAAAAACAAGACTGCTGGAGCCACATGTTAAGCGCATAGATTCTGTTGCGCTCATCCAAATGCTTTTCCCTGCAAAAGTGTTAGATGTGTTATTAGTCGAATAAATGGCTTTCCGGCAAATAATTAAAGTCATTTTGAACAACCGGCGCTTTTGAGTTATTTGATATATATATAAAGAGAAACCACAACACGGGCAGTTAGCTCGCATTGTGGCGTTGTAGTTTAAATAGATATCATAATAACAATGTTGAATCTTTTGATGTTTCAATGTGATTAACACATTATTCCATTTACTATTGAACGGTAGTCTACTTCAAGCATAGTAGTATTTCATGAAATTATTTCCAAAATTAGCTCAGCACACCAACATAGGATAAAATTTGAATATACACTCGTTGAAAACTTTAATTCTTTTTATTAACATTTAATTCAGCTAGTAAAGTTTCGCCAATATTGTCGATTTGGTTATCTAAATTACCTGCTACAAACCCACACAAAGAATTTTCTCTATTTTCAATGTAAAAACTAATACCGTCTTTAAAACCTATGTGATGGGTCAGGTCACTAAACCATGCTCTTTGAAAATCATATGTTTTCGAAAATTTTTCAATTATGCCAAAAGCATCCGATTCATTGTGTCTCTTGATTGCTTCTTTAAGCATGTTAGGTGATCCAGCAAAGATTATACACTTATCATAATTTAATCTTTCGTATTTACTAAACGCACATTGAAATAAGAATTTTTCAAAGTTATCTGCAAAATAACTTACAAACTGGCTATCCTCATCAGTCATAACAATCTTAGGATTATCAGTTTGGGTAAAATCAAATGATAATTGACCATCATATAATTCAGTTTGAAAAAAATGTATATATTTATCACTTAAAGTATCTGGTTCTTCTTCATGTATCCCTTCATAAGTATTAATTATTTCAGAAACTGAAACATATCCCGGAAGTTGAGTTTTTAATAAACCCTTATCATCCTGCCCCATATTATTTAAATAAAACTCATATTCTTTAGGAAAATGATAGTTATATATATTAATTTGTGTTAGATTTTTTAGCGTATCTATGTCCTCTGTTTTTGCGGGTTCTATTTCATCTACCCATTTCTCATCAAATCTGGATATATATTTTGATAATCGTTCAAAAAGATTTGTACAGTCTCCTATAGGTGGGATGTGAGTACTTTTTATTGGCATTTGCATATTTCATATACTCCTCTATATTTTTTAAATCACTACATGTTAAACATGGATTCATTTGGTTTGAATTTTCTGCATATGGATACGGATTTTCTTTTTTAGATGAGCGCCAAACAGTATCTACACCTGTTATTTTACTAGGATGATCATGTGCAGTATTTACTACTTTTGCTAATGCAAAATTACAAGAAGGTCACACCTTCAATGACCACTTGCCATTCGTACATTATTGAAAAAATGAAATGCGTACTAAGTAGCTCGATAAGAATTATCTAAAGGCTTATCCTATAAACCTAGGATATAATCTACACTAGCTTTAGTAGAATAACTTGTTTCCACTATCTTATATTCTTTGTTCTTGATTTGCTTTTTACAACTTTCTATATCTATTAAAAGTTGTTCAACGTCATTTTTATCTATATTTTCTTCAAATATAGTATTCCCTATATAACCATCTAATTTAGAATAGATAAAATCAGCAATTTCATTGTATTTCAAACTCTCTATCGCAATAGAAACAATATACAATGTTTTAGTAAACAAACTATCGCTTACTCTTATCCAATCTTCTTCTAATACTTTCGCTGAAACCTGCGTCACATTTAACCCATCTTCTATATATTCTTCAAAGTCCAACACTATAGAACTTTTTATACTTTCATAACTAGTCATGCTCATATTATCAGTCCCTATTTCATATTTTCAGAATAAACATTAAGGTCAAAATCAGGGTACACATGTGTAAACTCCATAACTATATTTGTGCAACTTTGACAGGTGTCAAAGTTTATATGTATAAATCTATTTTACCAGTAATGAGTTCTCGTTTCTCAAAACCCACCCTTCTTCTCACTTAACCCCGCTACTTTTTTACGCTCTTAAATATCATTTTAATATCTTTTCTAACAGTAAGCATTTTCATCTGTCATAGCTGACCATCATTAATTATACATTCCATCAGTTTTTCGTATATAAAAAAAAACCTTGAAAGGCATATAGCCAGTCAAGGAAAATCATCCAAATTATTTATTCGAAGTCTTCAAACCAACAAGTAAAATATTTCACACTTTCATTAAAGAAAATTATACTTCGATCATTGATATCTGAACAAGCAGAAATTCTTCCTTTATCCCAAGACCATTTATTTGATATCTTTTCAAGTATTTTTTCTGCCTCTCCCATATCAAGAACATTTGATGTTTCGATATCACATGTAACCTTAAACCATCCATCAATTTTCCAATATGGTTCACTTGAACACACATTGTATGAAGTCATATAACTGTCAATCTTTTTTATAAAATCATTTAATATTAACAATGCCATATCGTTATTCTGACATTCTACAAACAAGCTAAGTTTAAACATATTACCTCCTATTTAAGGTTAATGTACAAGTGTTCCAGCAGGTACAATGTTAATATATTTCTTGCCATTCCATGTTTCGTATATTTCTCCCACTTTTTCATTCCTTTTTCAAAAAGTTGAACGTCCCATTCAAATTGAAATAAGTAAATATTAAACAAACCCCTTAAAAGATACAATCAAACACAGAATAAATATTTAACGTTTAACTTTTAATGTGTGTCCAGACCTAATGGCATACTCATTAATTTTTGAATTTAAATCATCTATATATATTGAAGTACAACATGAAATCTCCCTATGTCCGTCATTAGGAAATATATACTCTATGTAAATAATAAAATTAAGTAAATCTATTTTTTTATAATAAATTCATTTGCTTCAAATTCACCATTTCTAACATGTGGTGAATTAATAAAATCATAAATTTCGTCGTACATCTCTTGATCAGAAATCTCTATATCTAAAATTTTTTTATTACATCCATAAAGTTCCCTCCTTATTTTAATGTTAAATTAATTGGAGTAAAGTAGTCTTCTTGCCAAAGTAATTATCGTATGTAAAGTTGTGAATATTTATAAGGTAGGGAGAAAACAAAATTGTCTTTTTAAATTTGTGTATTTCTTTAATTGTTCATATATCCATTCTGCCCTTGAAATTTCACACAAATTGGTTTGCCCCAATAGGACGTTTTTGGATCGGCTGTTTTTTGGTTGGATTCGCCACCCTTTATGAGAGGAGGTCTACACTTTGTCAGAACAAGAACGCTCCGGTGTTCGCTGTACGACCATATTCTGACCTCTAGTTCCTTACTCTCAATGCCTGTGCTGCCTAACAATGAAGAAACGTTAAATGTTACATTCATAGGTAAGAACAACTTGTTGCATTTGAAGGAGTAGTCTTTTGCCACAAAAATAAACAGCTCGTATTAACCATTAATAGTGATTAATACGAACTGTTTGGGTTGATGGAAGGCTTTTTTTTCTAAAATTGCACTTAAAGACGCCTTATTTCACGATAATGTCTAGGAATATCTTCTTTCTTTACAATTTTATCTAGTGTAAAACCATTTTTTTGTTGTTTCTGTTAATAGCACTCAATCAAAAATATGATAATCATACAATTCTATCCCTTGATAAATTCTGATGTAATATTTATTTCATCTGAAAGAAAACGGCTGAAACTATCCCAAGCTAACTTAGGTTCTCCCTCCCCCTCTATATACTGGTATACTGGTGGATTTTCTCCCTCACTAAATCTAAAATAATTAAATTCATAACCTTGATGCATTGAAAAAACAAAAGCATCCCCTGGTAATTTGAAAGATTCTTGGTTTTCATCAAGCAACTCATTCGCTTCTTCCGTTAATCCCTTTAAACTTCCGTAGAAAATATCTGTGCCTTGAAATAACAACCCTGCACAATGTCCCACTTCTAACAAAAATGTGCGATATATAGTTGGAAAACTGTGCCCAATTTCCTTCTCCAATTCTTTGATTTCATTTTCACTACATCCCTGAATTTCCTCAACAGTGGCTATTTGCGATCTTACCAATAAATTCACTATATTACTTTTATCCATATTGCTATTTCCTCCTAGGTCCATGATCTATTATTACGTCTATATTAGGAAACCTTTGTTTAAACTGTTTTATTACACCAGCGCAAGAAATACAGAATGGCAATTCTGAAAACAAATAGACTTTTCCTGAAGCATCTTTCGATAAGTTTGAAGCCAAATCCTCCAAAATCTTAACTTCCGAATCAAGAGTTCTTGGATTATTCCCTGTGGTAATTGTATCAAAAATTCGCTTATCTGGTACACCAACTGTCCCTATTCTATCTGCATCACCACTAACTCCAATTAATTCACCCTTTTTCCCATTGATTTCATACTCCGCGAATGCAATGTTTCTTTTTGAACCAACATTAAATTCTTGCCTAATTTGATTAATTCTATTTATTGATTCTTCAGTTGACCTTACTACTGTAGCTTGTCCTGCACTCGTAGACTCTTCTGGTTTTTTAGGATTTGGTTTTGGCGCTGGTTTTGGCGCTGGTTTTGGCGCTGGTGGTGCCGGTTTTGGCGCCGGTTTTGGTGCCGGTTTTGGCGCCGGTTTTGGTGCCGGTTTTGGCGCTGGTTTTGGCGCTGGTTTTGGCGCCGGTTTTGGTGCCGGTTTTGGTGCCGGTTTTGGCGCCGGTTTTGGTGCCGGTTTTGGCGCTGGTTTTGGCGCTGGTTTTGGCGCTGGTGGTGCCGGTTTCGGTGCTGGTGGCGTCGGTTTTGGCGCTGGTTTTCGCAACGGCGCTGGTTTTGGCGCAGGATTTGGCGCTGGTTTTGGTAGACCACCACTAGGTGTTTTAGAATTAGACCCTTTTATTCCTTTTACTCCAAATACTGAAGTTACAACACCAAAACTATCTAACAAATGTTCCTTTGAAAATGGGTCTTTTGGGTTTACTGCCCCTTCAACCATTCCGGTAAATCCAAAAGTTGCGAAATTTACAAAGTCAGAAGGTGAATCCCACATCTTTTCATATCTGTCCTTTGCTCCTGACACTATACCATCTAATACTCCTATTGTGAGGTAGTTTGCGAAATCATACGGTGAGTCTAGTGCTTTGTTCGCAATTGTATCTAGATTATTATTAAAATCTTTACCAATCTCTTTTAAACTGTTGTATGATTTTACAAATGGGTTTTCAGTTTTAGGCTTTGTTTTTACGATCGTTTCCTTAGTGGTTTGTTTGTGCGCTTTTACGGCGGCTTTCTTTGCTTGGGTTTTTGCCTTCTGATAGTACTTTTTGGCTTTTTGAACAGTCTTTTTCGCATATAGGGCAGCCTTTTTTACGGTTCGTTTATACCATTTCACAAGCCTCTTTTTCGTAAGTTTAATGAATTTACGGGCTTTCGTATAAATCTTGCCTTTCTTTTTCTTACGCTTTTTCTTACGCTTCTTTTTAAGCTTTTTGAAGAGATTCTTTAATTTTAATTTACTTTTCGCCTTTTTGCTTTTCGTTTTTCTAGACTTGTTTGCCTTTTTAACACTCTTAACAACAGGGATACTGGCAAACAAACTGCATATTGCTCCAAAAAAGCCTTTTCCCTTCTTCGCCATTAAGCACCACCCCCACCAACAGGGATCATACCCATGACGTCTAGTGCGGATTCAAGGTCAGCACCTTCTCCCGCTGTATTAGACACGGCCACAGGTGCTTTGTTCGAGCCTTCCATTGTCACAACCTGTCCCTGCATATCAGTGATACCGTCAAGAACGAGACTACTAGTGCGACATGTCAAGCGTATAGATTCTGTTGCACTCATGGAAATGCTTTTACCCGCAAAGGTGATAGTATCATTGGCTTTTAGTGTAAGCGAATGCTTACTTTGTACTTCTATCCCGCTTCCCTGATCCAACTTTAGGAAAACGGCGCCTTCTTGTGCAGTAAATGTGACAGCTTGTGGGTCTAGCTTGATGTCCTTGCCTTTTGGCGTACCCCAGTAGGACGTTTTCGGATCGGCTGTTTTGGGATTCGAGTCGCCGCCCTTTCGTACACTGTGGCGGACAACGGCTGCTTCCTCCCGATGTGTCGGGAAGGCAAGATGGACGCTATCGCCTTTCTCTGGCGGGCTGTAAAAGCCGCTATGTCCTTCTGCTGTATAAGGCGTAGCAAGTGAGAACCATGTAGCTTCTTCCTTTTTTTGTGCCTCATCAATGGAAAGGTGCAGGCGTACTTGATCCTTCTTGACCTCTAATACCTTACCCTCAATCGCTGTGCCTGACAGCGAAGGAATATTTAGTCTTTCTTGACGAATACCTGCATTGGACAGTAAATGATACTCATATGTAAGGACACCTTGTTGCATGCGTGCTATGGACTTCGCCACAACTAACTTCTTGTTTTGGAGTTGAACACGGTCACCGAGTGCTAATGTTTTTTTGGACTCGATCACATAGGATACTGTATCCCTCTCCTCCATTGGTCGCTCAGTGTCATTCACTCGCGCATGTAAATATTTGGAGCGATCCTTCATGATTGTATAGCTAGTAGCGGACAGTTTTTCTAATCGTCCTTCTGGTAGTCCAAACCATAGCTTAGGCTTATCGGCATCTACTGCTGGCACAAGCACTGTTCGAAAATGTGAGGCCATGCGCTTTAGAAATTGCCAGTCCGTCTCCCTATATTGTAATATAAATTGCTTTAGAGGAGTAGACTTCGATGCAGTGTCAATAACATCTGCACCCGGATAGTTAGCCAGTACTTGCTTGAGCATAGCATTATACGTCATCTTATCGTGCTGGAAAGAGCGAGCATTGCGTTTACAATCCAAAGTAAATGTAGATGACACCGCTTCTAACTCAATTTGGTACACGCCTCTTACCATACGAACGACCACTTCGGATACTTGCCCCTTAAAAAGCGTTCGCACACGCTGTCCATTGCGTTTTTGATAGAGCTCTATTTGATCTGAACTGCTGGCAATTTGCATACAGCGATCTTTCTTTTCCTCTGGAATGAATCCCGTTATTGTTAACCTTGCATGGTCATTTACAGTTTGGGTCAAGCTGAGATCATGCAACGTCTGAACCTCATAGGGAGATACGAGCTCAAGCTCACCGTATCCAATCACTTCCTCATACGTGTTCACATGAATACCCTTCTTTCCTCAGTGGATGATGATTATTCTTGTCCATCATCTTCTACCTTTATCGTCCCGCAGTATATGCACATATTAGTAGATTGATTGATTAGTGCGGGAGAATTCTCAATCAACTGATCAGACTTACCATTAATCCATGGCATTGTGACCACTGGTGTACACGGCATCGGTTTCAAAACACCATTATTTGCCGCTGTTGCTGCTGCCACCGTAGGATTAGATAATGTTTGACATAAACCGAATGGCTGAATATTGACATAGGGCTTATAATCCATCGTGTTCATCTGTGCTTTGTTTTTTGAGTAAACACCATGGCTTACAGGCATTTTTAATATGCTTGATTGATCGCCCTGTGAGCACGATAGCTTGGCACCAGCAACTACATAACTGCGCTGCTCATCACCTTTTGTCTGCATTTCATCCGCCATCGAAAACCACCCTTTCTATTAGAAAAGTGCATTCACGTCGCTTCACTTTGCATACTCAAAAGCGAAAATAATACGTTCCTATTTCCGCTTTTGAGAATCTTTATCATGATGCGTGAATACCTAGATATCGCTTTAAAAACTAATCACTTCAGAAAATAATGATTTCATCTTTTTTCTCTTTACCCTCTTCATACAACTCTGTATAAATAATGTTTTTCTTACTATCCTCTAGCTGGCCAATAGAAATTTTTGAGAACCTGCTTTGTATCAGCGCCACCCATCCGATATAAATGACCGTTCCATTTTCCCGTTACTTTTTGTTCATCAGAAGCTTTGATTTCCTCTACATATGCAATGTCGCCTACATCACTTTGCAATGTGCTTCCATCCGCGCTAATTGTTAGCTTCTTCACAATTGTAGTTGTAGGATTTTCAATCGTTGACTGATCATCCTTTTTTGTAATAGTAATATCACTTTCGCCAATTTTTCCGAGCTGGAAATGCTGATTCAGCTCTAGGAAAAACTTATATTCGTCTTCTGTAATGCCTAATTTTTCATCATAGGGAAGCTTCTCACCTTCAGCTTGCCCAGCCACTGTTTCTAAATACCAATCTTTATTTTTGGCGAGAGAAGCTTGCATCGCTACTGTAATTTTTTCTGCTTTCTCGTTTAAATCTGCTGGAAGGCCAATTGCCATGACATCTGCCTTGAATGTGCCTGCGTTAAAGCTTTGAGCCAAATTCTCTTTGCTCATATCTACTTTAGCTGCGCTTTCCTGTGCAACTACTGGCTCTTTTTTCTCACCTTTTTCAGCCTCACCTGCCCCACAACCCGCTAGTACTAATGCTGCGAAAGCAGCCGTTGCCCATCTTTTTTTCATGTTAATGCTCTCCTACTCTATGTATTGCTAGTTATCTATGCTTGAAGAATCTCGTTCCATTTGCCTTCGGTTTGCACTTTGCGTAATCGAATACCTCGAAATGCTCGGCGCAATATACTTTCTGATAGCTCAATATTGACAATGATATAATCCTCTTTAATACCTTCAATTTGAAAGAAGGTATATGGTGCGGCTAAAGTCTCATCAATAACGAGCTTTTTCAGCGTTCCGTCTAGATTGAATTCAGTTTGTGCTGAAAGACAGGCCACTTTTGGCGGAATCGAAAGCCAATATAACGTCTGTTTTAATTTCGACATATCTACGAGAACAACTGGTTTAAATGGTAAGCGCGGCTCATATTTTTCCACTAGCTGCTTCACTGGATCAGCTAAAAGAGCAATGGGCTTTTCGATAAAATCGATATAGTCATTTTCACTTTTATCTAAAACAGGAAATTGACCCTCTAGCTCATCTAGCTCCTCCATTCTTTCCACTGTTAAAAGTTCTTTTTTAATAATTTTTGATAGTCCAACTGGTTCTACAGCATTCGAGATACGCTCATCCTGAGATAGAATAAAATAGTTCATCTTTTAACCTCCTTTTTCACGACATCTATTTCCAAATAACACTTGCTGTTTGGAATGGATCTAGCTTCAGATGCTCCCGTGCTTCCTTTGAGAACACGGCTTTTTCTAAATTGGCGCCTTCAAAACGGGCATTCTTGACATTAGCCCCGATAAAGCAAGCACCTCGTAAATTAGCAAGCTCAAAATCAGCCCCCTCTAAATTAGCGCTAGTAAAGCGCACTGGGAGGTAGCCTGGCATTTCCCACTGCTGTCGATCAGATAGCCCGCTTGCTCCCTGCGCTTGAAGGAATTTAGCTCCTTGTAATTGACTATTGCTAAAATCTACCTCATGGATTGTACTAAAACTCAAATCAGCGTCCATTAGCTGACTATCCCTAAGGTTAGCTCCAATGAGTAAGCAATTACGCATTTGACTCTGTACTAATTTCGTTTTCTGGAAAAAAGCATATTGAATATCTAAGTCTTCAAAGTTGCCACCAGATAGATTTAAGTTACTAAATACTTCATATGCATATTCATCCTCTAATTTTTGAGCAAGCCAATCCTTAATTTCTTCAATATCCTTCGAGGAGAAATCCTCGCTATAGACAACTTCATTGACATCCAGAAATTCACCTATACGAATTTCTACAGCAACATCACGATCAAGTGCTAAATATTCGGGACATCTAATAATGTCTGGCAATGCATATCTAGCAAGGCTAATAACATATTGATGGAAATGAGTCGCTTCCTTTAGCTTGATTTGCTCAATATCCGCTTGGGTAATGGCTCCCATGAATGTTTTGCTGTATAAATATAATTCCTCAGCGAATTGCTCTAAAAAGTTTAAAGCCCAACTTGCATCATAAGTAGTTAAAATAGGACGCAAATCAAAGAACCATTCCTCATCTGTCCCCTCCACCAGATAGTGATGACGCCCCTCCAGTAGCTCTGTACGTAGCATAGAGAACGTAATATGTCCAATTGGGCCTTTCTGTTGAAGAGCTTGTTGCTGCTGTAGCTGACGACAAATGATTTGAAAGGATTTTCTAAATTCCTCTGCAAGCTCCTCTTTTGAGGCTTGGAAAAAATCCTCTAACGTCAAGAGATGTTTTAACCGTCTTTTCTCTACTTCCGTTTCATAAAAATGCTGTAAAACTTCCTCTGCTTGCATATGTGTCTCCTTCTTTCTCTTCACTAAGAAACCCATCAATAGGGCTATTAATTGGCCTTTACTTCTTTCCCGAAAATTTGCACACTGCCATCCATCGTTATTTTACTTTCCTTGCATTTTAGTGAAATTTCTTCCTCTGCAGACAACAGAATTTTCTTGCTTGCATTGACTGAAATATCTGCCTCGGAAATAAGCTTAATTTCCTTTTTACTAAAAATTTCAATACCACTCGCTTCATTTAAACGGATAAAAATATCGTTATCCTGTGCTGTAATGACAATTTCCGTTGGACTCATCTTAATTTCTTTACCAAAGGCGGTTCTGTAATATTTCGTCGAAGGATCATCTAGCTTATTCGTCGCGGTGCTGTCTAAATTTTTTCGAATCGAGCTGCTAGCAATCCCCGTCTCCTCACGGTGCGAAGGGAAATACACATGAACAAAGTCGTTAATTTCAGGCATACAATACCAACCACTATGCCCCTCAGCTGTATATACCGTTGAATAAAGGAACCAATGCGCTTTGCCTTTATCCTGTTTTTCATCAATGTTTAAATGAACCTTAATATGATCCTTGGCAACTTCCAATACTTTACCTTCTATGGATACACCCGAAATTTCTTCGTTAAAGGTTTCACTCTTGTTCATACCTTTCTTCGTTGAAAGTGTATAACGATGCTTTAGCAAGCCATCCTTCATCGACGTATAGGCTTCACAAACATAGAGTATATGTTTATGGAAGGTTACGTGGTCACCGATGGCAAGTACCTTATCGGTTTCCACTTCATAGTACATAAAGTCATGTTCTCCCATACCACCATTGCCGTTCTCTGTATAGAGGAGATAGTCTGCTAGTTTTTTTCTTGTCGTATAATGATAGTCTTCTAGCTTTCCTTTTGCATGACCAGTAGGGACACCAAAATGGAACTTCGGCTTATCAAAAGTAGCTGCAGGAACTAGTCCAGTGTTAAAGCGGGAGGCAAGACGTTTTAAAAATTCCCAATCGGTTTCTCGATATTGCAGGGTAAACTTGCCTAATTTCCCACCCTTTGTAGCCTCATCGATGACATCGAGACCAGGATAATATGGACTCATGAGCTTGAATAGAGATGAATAGGTCATCCCTTTATCCTGATAGGAGCAATTTTTCTTCTTAATATCAAGGAAGTAGGTATTGGAGGCAGCTTCGACTTCGATGTAGTAAATTCCCCGAATTGTATGTACCTTGACACCTAATATAACCCCCTTAAATAACGGGGTAGGTGCACCTAAATGATCGAGCTGATTCACTTCAATCGCTGAATGGACCTCTGTCATTTCGACATACTGATCTCGAACTTCCTCTGGTACGATACCCGTGAAGTGTAATGTCGCGTGCTCGTTCATTTTCTTTGTGAGCGTAAGCTCTTGAATGCTCACCAGTTTGAATGGTAATATTTGAATATTATGATAGGCAGTTACTACTTCGCTCATCGTCATACTCCTCCTATCCTTCCGTTAGGTGCAAATTGCATCGTTTCCATCATCGCTCTTGCGATAGGGCGCCAAGTCTCGGTATCCTCCTCCATACAATTGAACGTACCGATAAGCGCTTTCCCATCAATCGATACAAAGAACATTAAATTAAAAATCTCACCATCAATGGCAGGTGTCATGACCTCGATAAAGCCGACTGTTTTGTCATCTATTTTGATCACATCTGTATCAAACCATTCTGCTGCAGGCTGAGATTGCTCAAGAGCGTCAATCATATTTTCTTGAAACTCTGCTACACCCTCATCAGGTAAAGAATGTGATGTCTTGTTGAAGGCTAGATTGATAGTAGATGATTCATCTGTATAAATAATGTTCGGTCTTCGTTCTGACGGATATTTTAATGAGGCTAACTGAGCTGGCATGATTGAAAATAGCTTCGGCATTCGGAACGAAATTTTCCCTTCCAGGACATGCTGATCAATGACCGGCACTTCCTGCTCGTCTATATTGACAAAGTCCTTGTAAAGGTCAATTGCTTCTAGCTCAGACTGTTCCTCCTGTATAGGCTCCTCAGGTGGTGTTTGCTCCGCTTTTAAAGCTGCTTCTTTTTGAGCTAATTCATGTTGTTCCTGCTCTCGCATTTCATTTCTAAGAGCAATAATTTGTTCATCTAAATATTTCAACCCATTCACCTTCCATTTCTTGAACGTTTTTTCATCAATAGATCACCAGCTAGTCAACAATCATGCGCTTTGGTCGCCCTTGACTGTGCCCTGTCATACGACCACCACGTTTTGATTCCACTAAAATACGGTTCAAGTATTTATGAATCTGACTATTAGACAATGTTTGATAGTCTAGCTCTAGCCGATTGCAAATATAAAAATCGATTGCATCTCGTTGAACCCGCTCCTGATTTATGCACTCTAAAGCAAAAGCAATATCGTACGGATTCGCTGGGCGATTTTTTAACAGCTCTCTTGCAAAATAGTGCAAAATAATTGGATGGTAAGTGCTCTTTTGAAAACCTGCATACTGACTGTGAAGATAATTAACCGTATTGTATTCAGTCGCAAAATCGGAAAAATCAATATACTCCGAGCGAAGTTTTGCACCCAATTTTAATTTAAAGCGCGCCAACTCTAGCTCATTATTTGCAAGCTCTAATGAATCATCTAGGACTATTTCTGTTGTGAAATTTCTAAAATCTAGTTCATTTACTTCTTCAGCAAATCGTACTTTTAAAATCATTTCGCTTCCTGTTGCCTCATAAGGAAGCTCATAGCTACTAGGTAGCATATAGAGCTTTCCGTTATGTTTGATAATGCCTTTCGCTATCATGAGGCTTTTATCTGCTACGACAATATTGGCACCAGCAATAATGCCATTCGAATAATCTTGGAAGTATAAATCTAAAAATTCTCTTGGGTAATCTCGCAAATTTTCTAGCATTTCTCGCTTTAAAATGCGGCCCTTTTGAAAATGTGGATATTGATTGGCAAACAAGCTGTCACCCACCTCTTTTCTTGTTTTTCACTGATCAATTATGCCTCGACATAATTGAAGCTGTCGCTTTGCTTTCGCGCAGATAAACAATGCGTCAGAATCGCCTTGCAACTTAGACCTGCATGAGGGCCTTACCCGATCTCTTCTCAGGGGGACCCGATCTCTTTCATGGCTTACGTGATCACTTCTCAGGGGCACCCGATCTCTTTTGGGGTTTACTCGATCTCTTCTCTGGGGTACCTGATCACTTTCGGGGTTTATCCGATCACTTCTCAGGGGACCCGATCTCTTTCATGGCTTACGTGATCACTTCTCAGGGGCACCCGATCACTTTTGGGGTTTACCCGATCTCTTCTCAGGGGGACCCGATCTCTTTCGGGGCTTACCCGATCTCTTCTTAGGGGGACCTGATCATTTTCGAGGTTTACTCGATCACTTCTCAAGGGGACCCGATCTCTTCTCAGGGGGACCCGATCTCTTCTCAGGGGGACCCGATCTCTTTCGGGGCTTACCCGATCTCTTCTCTGAGATACCCGATCACTTTCGAGGCTTACCCGATCACTTCTCTGAGGTACCTGATCACTTTCGAGGCTTACCCGATCTCTTCTCTGAGGTACCTGATCACTTCCGGGGCCTACCCGATCACTTCTCTGAGTACCTGATCACTTCCGGGGCCTACCCGATCACTTCTCTGAGGTACCTGATCACTTCCGGGGCCTACCCGATCACTTCTCAGCGATACCTGATCATTTAATAAACCCTTTCCATCCGACGAAGGTGTTACTTTAATCCATCAAAGAAATCCAGCTCAGACAAATCGGTTTCAAAGGCAAAGAATTCCTTGCTTCCGATAAACAGTTGTTCGTCTTTTCTTGCTACTGGAACTACATGGAAGCCCCAATTATCTTCGCCTGCAAAGACAAAGAACTTCACTTCTCCATTTGTGATGGAATCCGTCTCGTCCTGCGGAATTTTATCTTGATACTGCATGGCAATATTCTCATAAAGAACAGGTGCATAATCCTCCTGACGATTTAAGTAAGTGTATTTATACGATGAGTGATCGTCGTTGCCTGTGAGGAAGAACTCCACCTCTTTTACACCCCATGGGCGAGAAATCGTACCGTGTATTTGATTTAGTCTTTCTAAGCTACTAATCAGTAATTTTTCCTGACGATTATGTGTAAAGGCACTGACAGCATATGGGACAACTGGCGCATGGTTCGTCACTTCTGTTTCAATCATGCCGATTTTCTTGGCATTTAAATAACGAAGCGCTCCCCTTAAACAAGCAAGTTTTAACTCTGGCACTTTACCGATGTTTTCAGCCTTTTGTCTAAACTCAATGCTGCGCCCTGGTACAAATTCCTTTAAAGCCTCGCGAAACGCGTCAATTTTACAGGATTGTCCCGTCAATTTAATGATGGAATAGTCACTCAGTATGCCACTCTCATAAAATTCCTCTAAAAACTCTCGTACGATATCATAAATATCCGCCTTTATGAGATGATTAATTTCTTTAATGTTGAAAAAGACATTTGGGAAGTCATAAACTTCCTTAAATTGATTGTTTTCTACTAACGACAGGCACCAGCGATCTACTGCTGTGACATTTAAATCACTATCGTGTTGCATATCGCTATCCGCATAAAAACGACTTCTTAATATACCTGTTTTGCGGAAAAATTCCTTCTTCATCTCTTCTGCCATTTCCCATAAGAAATAATAATTATTGCGAACACGTAGGTACTCATCACGTGTCCGATTTTCATATTCCTTAAAGCGTGTAGGAATAATATTTTCAGCATCTACAAAGGCTTTTTCGAATTGCTCGTACACCGCTTCTACGCCATGATCGTCGACATATCGATAAATATCCTTGCCTGGAATATCGATTAATGCATCGATATCATAATCATTTTTTCCTCGACTATAATAGTTGGCAAAAACGATTTTCATAAATTGGAAAATGCGATACGTAATATTGTTGCCACCAAAATTTGTATCTCCATTTTCATAAGTAGTATGAATATCAATTTTGTAAGAAATATGGCCGTCCTCTATGCGAAACTTACAAGAAGAAAGGTCTGTTGTTCCGCCTCCACAATCGATCACAAGCGCTTTATATTCCTTGCCATCGAGAAAACTATCATTCTCTATTTGATTGGCGATTGTATTATAAAGAACCGACATCCCTTCATCTAGAGCATGCTCAGTTTCGATTTGGTATTCGGGTAAAATCGCACGAAACATATCTAAAAATTGTGTTTTCAGCTTAACGGGACTGGAAATATGTAAATGCTTGAAACGACATTTAAATTGATGCTCCGCCATTCGAATAATATAAAGCATAAACTCTCTTAAAATTTGGCTACGTGGAACAAGTGCAGTATTCCCGTTAGCATCCATCACTTCTTCCAACTTGGCATAATTACTCACCCATCGCTTAATACCTTGGAATTTCGTAGCCAACGATGTATAGCTATTTTTTTTCATCATTTTTAACGCTTCATAGCCGTAGTGATAGCCTACTTGGTCTGCATTTGAGCAATCTGCGACAGTCATGACCGTCGGCACTACTTCAATCCATTCGTTTTGATGAAGTGGATCTGGGAATTGCACAAAATTGATGCTATTAAGCTGGATTCTGTCATTTAATAAATCATGACTGCAAGGAGAGGACACATAATCACTCTCTAAATAAACACCAGCCGTTGTATTTGTTGTACCAAAGTCAATCGCAAGAATGGCATTCGTTGTTTCCAGCTGTTTCATCTCTAAATCTGGTATTGGAACTTTATAATAATGAAGATTTGTTGGCGGAAGTGGGGTTTCCTGATAATACGTCTTATAGATATACTCAGAATCTTGCTTTCTTAAAAAAATAAAGCTGTAGTTTTTATTGTTTGTCTTCCGAATTCCAATTGCTTGGTCAGCAGCGAAATAGTATTGATTTGGGACTTCGTCGTCTTTAAGGATATTAAGAATGCCGCAAAGTTCCAGCTGCTCATTGACTAGCAGTACGTTAGATTCAACAAGAAAACCACCTGTTTCCAAGAAATACTGATCGGGTTTATCAATCTTCATTCCGCTATATAAGCTCATTTTGGCAGGAATTTTAATGTCACCATTGTCAGACATAGGTGTTTTTAAATACTCTTGCATGGCCGCTTCTACTCGTTCAAAGCCCCCATCCTTTTTTTCTCTAATAAGAGGGTTTTCTTCAGAGCCACGGTATCTTAAAATTTTGTCGATTAACTCGTCTCTTGTCAGTGTATTAATAAGCCCCGTCACAAGCTTTTCCTTATAGCAAATATTTCTAAGCTGGAAGGTTGTCATTTCCATTAGTTCTACTCGTGTATAGGTCATATATTTCTTTTCTGTATTACGCTTATTGGCATACAGCTTATATGAATATTTCGTTGTCATTGGAATCCCTCCTCTTCCCTATTTAGTAAAGAGCTATTCGATCTAGCTTCATCGTTTCCTCTGCATCAATAATGCCAAAATGATATTGCCAATAAACCTCCATATGAAAGCCTATTGGCAGAAAAATTTCTTGTACAAGCTGTACCTTTCGCTCATTCTGTTCTGTCTGCTTTTGACGGATGTATAAAAGCAGCTCATCCTGGTCCTCCGATTTCACATAAATCATGCAATTTTTAAAGAGCCTTTTCAGCGTATCTTTTAATAAGTAAATTTCTTCACCTGTCCGGTACAGTCTTAGCATGTTGAGTGCAACTATTTCTTGCTCCTTTTTCGTAAAGGCATGAATATTGTCCCGCACCAATTTACCAAATACATCGGCCTCTATTTCACGTAAGATAAAGCGAATATAGAACTCTCTCTTATTCATGCCCTGCATACGATCAATTTCAGCTAAAAAGTGCAATACGGTATCTAAAAGATAATTCCTAAACTCTATATCCGCAGAATTATCTGGATGGAAAAGACCATTAAAAATTCCGTAATAACGATAATACGGATTTACTTCAACGTGCTGGTCAACATACAGTGCATTTAATAGTTGTGGACTTAGTTCCATATAAGGTGAATAGGCTTCGGCAAGATGAAAATAAATATCCTTTTTAGAAAGTCCTTCATCCTCAGCTTTAATAAGCAAATCCCAAATATAGTTCATAGCCACACACCTACACATTCATATTCGAAGAAATGTCGTTGCACTTCTGATACGAGGAAGCTTAAAATATCGTTTGCGATAAAGTTTCTCTCCTCTTTCGTCTTAAACTTTAATAGCATCGTTTTTCTATGATTATTTTCTCCTATCATCTCCGTTAAGAACGTGTTCGCGGAGTGCGTAAAGCTTGTTCCGGAGAAAGAGTCCACTATTTCAACATCTACAAGCTCAAATCGATTAGCTGCCTCAAAGGAGTTAATCATACGAGTAATTTCGCCCTTCGTTTTAACGGTAGCCGTATACTTGTTAGCGAATTTGTGTATAAAATGCTCGATTCTTCGATTTGATACAAGCTCGTAATTTAATTTCCCGATCTTGTCATCTTCCATCTTTGCAATTTTGATTAGCTGCCAAACCCCTGACTTATCCTGGGGTGAAACAATTGTTAATTCATTGTCTGAGCGTTTAACGTAACGAACATGATCCTCTTCTGCCTCAACAAGATAGCCATGCTCGTTTCCGATTTTACGTACGGAAAGGACATGTTCAAAATTCACCTTATCGATAGCAGGGACGGGAAACCCGACATTTTTGACCTCATGGCGTTCAATATTCCATAGTGGAACCATATTCATTCGTTTCTTATCCTCATACTCTTCTAAATCAACGATTATTTCAGTAATTTCAGCATCCTCATTTAAAGGTGGGCAATCTTCTAAATTGACATTAAAAAATTTATAAATGAATGGATGATTAATAGTTTTCCACGGTAAGCCGTTTATTTGGAAAAGCGGATACAGCTTGTTCATCTCTTGCAAATAGTCCGTATTTTGTGTAAGGCTGACCTTAATCTCTACTTGTCCTTCTGTCGTTACTAGCCTTCCATTAAAGCGTCGCTGCTCAGCAAGTAACTGTTGAATTTGCATGGAATCACACGCTAAAAATAAGGTGAACAGCACTGCAGGTTCATTATTTTTAAATGATTCAAGCAGTTTTTTTTTATTGATTGATTTACTTTCTAAATCAGCTGGTCGCATCGGGAATAAGCATTCATGAATAGGGTCAACATCCTCCCTAGAACTTAACGTCACATAAATATCAAACCTATTCTCAGCATCATCTATTTCATTGAATACGCGGTCTTCAAGCTTTTTGTTCATGTCATCCTGATAGTCGATTAAATTTACAAAAACGCCACTTACAATATCCTTTAGCAGTTGACGTTGCTCTAAATCCTCTATTTTGCGTAACCGTTCAATCATGAGCTCTTTCATCAATTATTTTCCCTCTTTCATCACTTCAGCATTAGATGGCTCACTAGCAGCTGTCCCTTCATTCGTTGGCGGTGCTGCCTGATCAGGTGGCGCTGTATCGGCAGCTGGTGTTTGAGGAGGCGGATTTAATTTATCATTGGCGTTCATAACCTTTCGCTCAAGACCTAAAACCTTGGACAGCAGCTCTGTCTCCTGATAAATTTCCTGTGCAAGTGTATAATATTCAATTGCTTTCCCAAACTCTTGGCGTGCATAGCTCTGATCTCCGCTTTTCTCTAAGCCTTCAGCCTTTAATTCCTTCTGAGCCTTTTTCAATTCAGCAATTTTTGCCTCTGTATCTTCAATTTTTGTCTTTATTTCAGGTTCGCCAGTATAGGCAATTGTCAGCGCTTTTTTTCTTGCCTTTTGATACGTTTCAAGAGCCCCATTGTAATCCTCTGCCTCAAATCTAAAATCTCCATCTTTCACAGCTTCAGCAATTTGTACAATGGTATCCATGTTGGCGATTCTTTGTTCAACTACGGCTTTCCCAAAGTCTTTAATAAGCTTTCCTTCTTTTTTAGCCTTTTCATATTGCTCTAGCGCATCGTTAAATTTACCTTCTTCCGCTGCTTTATCTCCACTGATAATCAGATCGGTAACTCTTAATTTTCTCGCTAGTACATTTCTATGTATGGGATCCTTCAATTTTTTAGCAGCATTTCTGCCCTCACTATATTCCAGCAGTGCCTTATCATAAGTTCCATCCTGGAAATACTGGTTTCCGCTCTTTTCATGATCTTTCATCTCGACGGTTAATTCAGCCATTTTTTTAGCTTGCTTTGCCTGATAAAAAATCGTGCCTCCACCTACAACCAAAACTAGGATTAATACAGCTACAATCATTTTGATGTATTTCATTTTTTTCTTATTTGTTTCCTGATAAACCTTATTAGCAAATATAGCTGCGACTGTGTAATTATTGACCACTTTCTTTTGCCTGCTTAACAATACCTCTTCTAATACATCAATGTATTTCTCAGGCTCTTTTGCATCTTCCAACGCATCTGCCATTTCAATTTCATTGACATCTTCCCAAAAGCCGGCTGTACAAAGCACTAGTACATCGTCATCCATTAACTTCATTTTCTTTGAAACAAAAGGCTGGAACTCTTTTGGTTTGCCCAAATAGTTTAGTAAATTAGTTCTTTCCTCGTGCTGGCTAATATCAAGCGAACGGTTCCTATCATTCACTAGCTCTTGCGCTAAGCTTTGATCCGTACTTTTAAACGTTAAAGTCCCATTACGGAAATGATATAATCTCGAATTTCCTGCAACGGCAACAATCATCTTTGAGTAATCCGAGACGACAATGACAATACTAGCCTTCAATCTCACCCTTAAGCTTTGAGCTTGAAGAATTTCTTGTGCATATTGTAAGTATTGTTTAATTTTCCGTCTGGACATGGATGGCTTTTCCATGAATTTTTCTAAAATTGCCTTTACAGCAAGCTCTGCACTACTTATTTCCTGATCAGAATCTAACCCTTTTACAGCTACCCAGCAGGCTACATCGTCCAGCTCTGTATAGGCAAAGTAATCTTTATTTTGCAAAAATGAGCCCGCTTCGGATAAAAAGCTTGTTTTAAAGTTGCTATTTTCCTTTCTCATGATTACTCCTCCTTATTTACTGACTCATTTAAAGACACATGTAAAATAATTACCATGTTTTTTCTAAAATAACGATGGTTGCATTATCTTGATTTTTTAAGCGTTTTTGTTCAACAGCTTTTATCATGTCTTGAGCAATATCATAGGGAGTAGCTTGCTGAGAGAGAATTTTCTCCATTTCAACCTCTGTTAAAGTATCATAGACGCCATCACTAAATAGACATACTTTATCCCCTCTATTTAGCTGAATCGGACTTTTTCCGATATCCATATTTTTAAAGCCTTCATACCCTAAATAATTGATAAGTCTCTTTTTCAAAGGATTTTCCTGCACCTCAAGCTGAGATATTTCACCAGATATATATCGCTCAGTTAACACTGATTCAAAAATATGCTTTTGATTGATGGCCTTAAATTCTCCATTTCGAAAAATGGTAATGACACTATCTCCAACGGCTCCCCAGTGAAGAAATCCGTTATCATCAATAACGGCTGCCACTAATGTAGTACCGCCATTCGAGCCATTTAAATTTTCGACAATCATATGATTACTTGCAAAAGCGGCCTCCTTAAAAAATTTTTCTAGGGCATTTAGACCGCTCAGCTTTTTAAATTCTTCAATAAATGTATTGACAGCAACTGTACTTGCCATCCTACCGTTTGCTAAACCACTGATGCCATCTGCTAGTACAGCGATTGTTCCATCTTTCGTTTCTGCTGTAGAGAAATAATCATCCTGCTCATCACGTCTGCCAATCGTTTGACCATTTCCGATGGCTATTTTTGTTTTTTCATTTTGTTGCGCAAGCATGTTTCTAATAATTAATAATGCAAAGAGTACAACGATAAAAATAAGTGCAATTATGTATGGCAGTAGTTTCTCATCCATCCGTCATCATCCCTCACTGTTGTTGTTTTCCCATTCAAAATGAACACCACATAAGGGAATAAAGAGAAACATACTTGCGCCTAACTGAATTACATCATACGCTGCTAGCTCTGTTGGCGTATAAACCGCTTCATTGTTAAGATAAGCTAAGCCTGATGCATCTCCAGGCAGCAGATAGAAATTCCTTTTTTTAGGATCATAAACAATCACTGCATGGTTACGTTGAGAAATCGAATTGTCTCCAACAATACGAATGTGCATATCCTCAGCTCTACCAATAAAGTTTTTTTCCGATAAAATTCGATAGTCTCGACCCATTTGAGGTCCTTCAATACAAACTAGCCATCCCGTTACCGGATCAATGCCATCCATTTCTCCAAGGTATGGCATTGTTTTATCATCTAGTTCTGCTACAGCTGTTTGCTGACTACTTGGTCTTTGCTCCTGTTCCACCATTACGTTGCAATACGGACATACATTTCTATGTCTTCTGGAACTAAACATGTGACCATTTGTGCATCTAATCAAACTCATTTTCGCTATCCCCCGTCTATGTTTACGAATTTACTTGTCTCTATTTCACTAAAATCCGTGTATTTGCTATGTATATTGTGTCTCCATTACCTATTGGGTAAGGATTTTCGTGTTTTATTCTGTTTTTAACGCGCTTACTAGCCTTTTTTATACCAACACCATTTACAGAATCAATATCCTCTATGTACCATACTCCTGAAACATTATTTAAGACGGCATGTTCATAGTTGATAAGCGATTCATATTCAGTACCATTTAAATCGATATCTGCCTTATTGTCAGCGGAACTTTTCCCAATAAGTAATGACGTTTGATCACCGATTTCCCATTCATCTATTTCAGCTCCTCGATCATTGAGGAGAACTAATTTTCGAATTTTCTTGTTTGTCACATTGTAATTTTTATCTCTAGCTTCATACTTAATAGAGCCATAAATTATTGCTAGTATGCCCAGCATTAGTCCAATAATTGTTTTTAAAATAAAATCCTGATTCATGACAAATACGTATAGAATGAAAAAGAAGGTGATTATGACAATAATAATATCGATAATTTTTATAACCATTTGTTTCTTTGCATCTTCAGTGTATGCATCCATTGAATTTTGACCATACATGGTATCACACTCCTCCATACTAGCTATGGCTTCGTTTTACTTGCTAAAAAAACGTTCAAATAAATCAGTTGTATCTAGTGGATTTTTCTTTGCATTCTTATTAAGCGTTGATCCCGTTTCCTTTGTTTTAGGATTAAAACCAAAAAAATGCTCAAAGTTTTTTTCAATATTGTTCATATTAAAATCTGGCTTTTTTTCAGTAGACTGTGGGCGCGAAGACTGTTTTTCTGATGTCTGTTCCTTGCCCCAACTTTGACTAGCTCCATCTAGTCGAGCATCATATGCTTCTCTTGAGGCTTGATCCTTCAGTACTTTGTATGCCTCTGTCACTTCTAAAAAAATCTTTTCTGATTCTTTGCTTCCACCGCTCACGTCTGGATGATGTTTTTTTGATAGTTTTCGGTAAGCTAGTTTTATTTGTGCTTGCGTGGCGTCTCTACTGACACCTAAAGTTTCATAATGCGTTTTCATATTTTTCATCCCCAATATTAGGATTATTCAAAATTATCTAAGGAACTATGAAAGTCCCTTAGATAATGTGGAATAGCTATCAAGCTGCAATCTTAGACAGCGTAGCCGCCTTCGATTTTTGCCAAATCTGTTTTGTCTTTCTTTTGTTTAATGAATAAGTAAAATTCACCAATACCTTCTGTGTCACCATACTTTTCTGTATAGTCAACAACGAAAGCATTTGGGAAATGAATTTTTCTTACTACTTGATCAGCAGAAATAACTTCTAGAGTTACTTTACGGTAGCAGTCAGCTTTTTCAGCTGGTACTAATGACCATAATCCTAATTTCATCGTGTCATCAGAATTGTCACCATCAGTTGCAGTAAGAATTTTACCTTTAATTTTTAAAGTTGCTCCTACATCTGTTGAACGTGCGTTAGAGTCATTTGGAGTATCTGTTTCATACTCAACAGCCATAATGCTATCTAACCCTAATTCAATTGCTTCTGATCCTTCTACTTTTAATACAAAACCCATTCTCATTACCTCCTGAAATTTGTTTGAATCGTCTCAAAAAATCGTTTTGGGTGAAGTGTATAACTAGTTGTATACATTCCTCCATGCCTCATGCAACTACATGAAGCACGGAGAAATATGTAATGTTTTCACCTTACAATTAATGGAGGATTCTATTTATGTTAAAAGATTTATGAAAAAATCTTAAACATACGACTTAAAAAATATTTTAGTGTATGTGTAAACTTGTTAGGCCTTAACAGCACTACTTGCCTTTGTAATCATAACTTCAAGATTCTTCACATTACCGTTAAACACTAGGTCAATCTGACAAGTGCTTGTTTTTTCATCGATAATGTAGCCGATGTCATCTCCATCATGAATAATGGAGTTTACAAAGCCTTTATCTTGAACCCATTTGCTTTTTTGGCTACTTGGATTATTACTAAAGAATCGAACGATATTTTCATGTTTAAAGTCACCTGATTGGAATCGTAAAATTCTCTCAATATACGTACTTACTTGTGTTTTGTAGATTGAATCAAATCCATCTTCTTCCATAGCTAAACTTCTAGCTTTATACACTGTAATACGTTTAATTTCTTTATCTTGAAGCTGTGCATTTTCTGATGAGAATACAAAGCCAAAGCTTCTACTGTTAATAGCATCTTTAATATTATTAGTAAATCCTGAGATTTCTTTCGCCATTGTTGTAACGGCTCTTAGTGAGTTATCACCAGCTTCAATATCGAAGCGTACACCAGGATAATTTCTCTGAACATTTCTGAAAGAATCTTTCAAATATTCCGGACATTGATAAGCTGAAACAATACCTGCCGCTACATAGCTAGCACCAACATAAACGCCCTCTATCCAAAGTTTTAAAATATCTTCTTTTTCTTTAGATAATCGCGCTCCATTTTCTGTTGTCTGCATTCTTGTATCAATGATTACTCCTGATTTATCTTTAGGAATAATCGTGAAGTTTGGTAAACATGGTATCGCAAACTCACTATAATCTTTTCGAATAAGCACTGAGCATTTATCGATCAAGCGATCAATACCTGCAGTAGCAATTCCATTAAATGTCGTTTCTTCTTCTGCCATGAAGTTGAAGAAAATCTGTATTTTATAATCTTTCACAGTATCAAGAAGGATGGATAGTGATTCCATTGTATTGCCATCTTGCTTGGCAACCTTATCGTTCCCTTTAAATCTAGCTCTACTTACTTTCATTTTTCCTGAAGCTTCTAGTTCTAGTGCAGGGACAATTCCGTACCATACTGTATCTGTAAAGTCATTTTTGGAGTTAACTGTGTTTAAATACGTGCGTAATCGTGGTAGATTATTACTTTTAACGAGCATATCTAACTTTGTGTTCGTTACAAGTAACGAGGGCTGCATACCTTTGTTTTTAGTAGCATACTGATCAAAGTACATTTTTACGCCTAATAGTTTTTCAACTAATGGCTTCACTGTTTTTACAAATTCATCCTTAGCATCCTTATAGAATTCTAAGTAAGTATTGTAGTTTTGTACTTCTGTCTCTACATCTAATTCAGCTCTCACAGCTGGCAATGGAGAGAACGTTCTTACGACTAAATCTTTGACATAAGAGGATGGTGATTCTGTAATCGCCTCATAGTCCTCTTCAAATACTGTGCTTAAACCATAGTTACTATTTTCTTCAATAACCATCAGTTCCGAGCTATTATTTTGTGGTGCCTCAATGATTTTTAATTCACCACTGTCGCCAATAGAAAGTGTCCCAATTTGTAATTTTTCGGACTCGTCTTCATCCTGATTAGCACCTAATAATAGACGTGTTTTAATATCTTCAATTGCTAAAGGAAGCATCGCCATGACATTGTTGTAATTTCTACTAGCTACTTCAAACATCAGGTTTAGCTTGTCCCCTGTATCCAATTTTTTGGGATCGCCTTCATCTAATTTGTCATATTCACCATATAGGTAATGGATTTCTTTACGGACTTGTCGAATGTCGTCCATAACCTTTTTAGGAGAGATCATATCGAGCAAATTTTCAAACTTAAAATCAACGTTCGCAATGCCCTGACTTCTTTTCGTATCAATGAGGGTAAATAACATCTTTAAAAAATCATTATTTTGGTCAATTGCTATTTCAGAAATACAGTCATCTTGAATTCCTTCAGGTTTTTTTAATGTATACATAACCTTTTGGTTAGCAGCATTGTAGAATGAGTAAACCGTCGGAGAAAACTTATCTAAAAACTCGTCGAAGCTTTTAACAAGAAGATTTTCATTAATTTCTTTAATTTTTTCATCACTAAGACTGTCAATCCCTTTTACATCTCCAACAAGCGTAATTAAATCCATTTTTTCAGGATTAATTTCCTCAAAGAGCATGGTTCTGTTTGTTTGACTAATAATCTCCATTCAGTCGGCCGTATGATTATACAGCCATCCCTCCTTTTTGTAACGAATTTCGAGTAAGCATAGTCATAAGTGAGTCGCAAATAAAATATGATGATTGCGTTTAAAATCAACCAATAAGAAACTAATAAGTAACAAAATGGTAATTACAGACAAAGAATCAATAGTTATTTATGATTTTGTATGTAATTATGTACACCAGTTACTCAATACTAGAATTCCTTATGATTCTATAATTTTACATACTTACTTCACTGATGACATTATGTATCACAAAGTAACTATACAGTATCTAATTTTATTGTCAATATTTACATTAGTACATTTTGTAAAATAAATGTATTTAACTGGGTTCATGGTAAAAAATAAACATGGTAAAATTTATGACTTTTTTATAGAAATAAATGTATTTATTCTTTATTTTTACTAAAAAAACAGCTTATGGAGTAAAAATAGGTAGTCCATAAGCTGTTATTTAAAAATATTTTCCGAACTAAAAAACAGAACTATAGAACTACTAATTTATTAAAGCAGTCATTTAGAACCAAATGAATTGAAATAACCCTTCGTCTTTTTTACAATATTTTCAAAATTGATGGCCAATTCCATAATTTTAAGTGAGGAGCATCGTTTTTTTGCATGCACTGCCAGACCCCACATAATAATTCGAGATAGAACAACACTCACTTTCTCATTATATTTTCTCACATTCTCAATTTTGTCCTCGATTATTCGTTGTGTACTATCCATTGGGATAATATTTGTTAAAGAGTAATAAAAGGTTGCTGCTAAACTATAAATATCTGTATATACACCTTGCTCAGATTTATTCGAGTATTGCTCTAAAGGAGAATACCCTGGGCTAGTGAAAATTTGATGATTCCCGGCAGTTTTATTAAAAATAGCCGAACCAAAATCTAATAAATATGGATTACCTTCAGAATCTACTATAATATTACTTGGTTTAATATCACGATGGAGTATACCTATTTTATGTAAATAGCTTAAAGCACCAATTAGAGGAAGGAATATACTCTTGTACAAATGCTCCCTATCATTAATAGGAAAATCCTTTAAATATTGATCTAATAAAGTTCCTTCATAATACTTCATCACGATATAAATCGACTCATTTTCTTCAAAGTGGTGCATATATTTGACGATATTTTGATGATTTATTTGCTGCATAATTAACGCTTCATTTAGAAAAATAGCTTTTAAATCCTCGAACTTCTGCTTCGTTGAAGGCACACGATTAACAACTGTTTTATTATCTAAATCCCGTAAAGCTATGTCATTTGGAAAGAACTCTTTAATAATTAGTTGATTCCCTTCATTGATATTCTCCACGATATAAACAAAGGACAATTTACTAGTAGCAATTATTTCTTTTATTTTATATGTATCTTTCAACACACTGTTTATCGGTAAGCTCAGTTCAACTTGAGTCGCTTGCATTTTCGATCAATCATCCCTTTCAACACATAAACTATGAACAATCTGTTTCATATTTAACGCAAAATATGTAATTATTTTAACTAAAATACAAATTAATGTAAGTATATCAATATACACCTTTATATTAAATAGTTATCTTATAGTAGTTAGTGGTTCTACATTGAATGGTGGGGTTTGGCACAATATGGTGGGGTCGCTTTAATGGTTCTATCCATCGCTTCACTTGTTCTATCCGTCGCCTTGATGCTTCTATCCGTCACTTCACTTGTTCCATCCGTCGCTTTGATGCTTCTATCCATATTTTGAGGTTCTATCCGTCACTTCGCTTGTTCTATCCATCTTTTTGATGGTCCTATCCGTCATTTTGATGGTTCTATCCATCTTTTTGTCTGCTCTATCCGTCACTTCGCCTGTTCTATCCGTCATTTCACTTGTTCTATCCGTCGCTTTGATGGTTCTATCCGTCACTTCACTTGTTCTATCCGTCGCTTCGCCTGTTCTATCACATTCTGTCTCATTGATCCGACTATTTCGCTTTTAAACTCACTAAAAAAAGCGTCCAATAAGTATCTAAATACTTATCGGACGCTTTATAGCAGTTAATTATGCTTTTTGAAAGCGAAGCACTGGTGTACGAGCAGCGCGTGTTTCGTCTAGACGAGTTACGACTGTTGTATGTGGTGCTTCTTGTACGATTGATGGGTTTTCTTCAGTTTCTTTTGCAATTTGAATCATCACATCGCAGAATGCATCTAATGTTTCTTTAGATTCTGTTTCTGTTGGCTCGATCATTAATGCTTCTTCCACATTTAATGGGAAGTAAGTTGTTGGTGGATGGTAGCCAAAGTCTAACAGACGTTTTGCGATGTCTAAAGTACGAACGCCAAGTTTCTTTTGACGACGTCCTGATAATACAAATTCATGTTTACAATGACGGTTATATGGTAGATCGTAGAATGGCTCTAATCGACGCATCATATAGTTTGCGTTTAGTACAGCGTATTCTGTTACAGCTTTTAAGCCATCTGGACCCATTGTACGGATGTAAGTATATGCACGTACGTTGATACCAAAGTTACCATAGTAAGGTTTAACACGTCCGATTGATTGTGGACGCTCGTAATCGAAGTGATATGTTCCTTCTTCTGTTCTTACTAAAACTGGTTTTGGAAGGAATGGAATTAAATCAGCTTTCACTCCTACTGGACCTGAACCTGGGCCACCGCCACCATGAGGACCTGTAAATGTTTTGTGTAAGTTTAAGTGTACGCAGTCAAAGCCCATATCACCAGGACGTGCTTTACTCATTACTGCGTTTAAGTTTGCACCGTCATAGTATACTTTACCGCCAACAGAGTGAATAAGCTCTGCCATTTCGATAATGTTTTCTTCAAATAGACCAAGTGTATTTGGATTTGTTAGCATTAATGCCGCTGTATCAGGACCAACTACTTTGCGTAAATCCTCAATATCTACTAAACCATCTTCATCTGATTTAACAGTAATAGTTTCAAAGCCTGCAACTGTTGCCGATGCTGGGTTTGTACCGTGAGCAGAGTCAGGAACAATAACTTTATTACGGTGACCTTCACCATTTGCTTCATGGAATGCGCGGATCATCATTAATGCTGTCCATTCTCCATGAGCACCTGCTGCAGGTTGTAATGTCACTTCATCCATACCTGTAATTTCAACTAATGCAGTTTGTAGGTCGTAAAGAAGCTCCATCGCACCTTGAGTTGTTGATTCATCCTGTAATGGGTGAACATTAGCAAAACCTGAAATTCGTGCAACAGCCTCGTTAATTTTTGGATTATATTTCATCGTACAAGAGCCAAGCGGGTAGAAGCCAGAGTCTACACCGTGGTTACGACGAGAAAGTGCTGTATAATGACGCATAATATCAAGCTCAGATACTTCTGGTAATTCTGCTGCCTCAGTACGTACTAAGTTTCCAGGAAGTAAGTCGGCAAGATCAACCTCTGGTACATCAAGTGCTTCTAAGCTGTAACCTACGCGACCTTCTTTGGAAATTTCAAAAATGAGTGATTGATTTTCGTTATGCATTAAGAGCCCCCATTTCTGCAACAAGTGCATCAATTTCTTCCTTCGTGCGTAATTCTGTTACTGCGATTAGCACGTGATTTTTAAGAGAGTCATATGTTTGACCTAAAGGATAGCCACCGATGATGCCTTTTTCAATTAAGCCTTTATTAATTTCTTTCACACATTTATTTGTTTTCACAACGATTTCGTTAAAGTGTGCACCTTGGAATGCTACTGTGAAGCCAGCCGCTTCAAAGGCATTTTTAGCATAGCGAGTTTTCGCAATGTTTTGCATTGCCATTTCACGAACGCCTTCTTTACCTAGAGCAGTCATTGCTACAGAAGCAGCAAGTGCAAGAAGCGCTTGGTTCGAACAAATATTAGACGTTGCTTTATCACGACGGATATGTTGTTCACGTGCTTGTAATGTTAAAACATAACCACGACGACCTTCACCATCAACTGTTTCACCTACAAGACGACCAGGTACTTTACGCATTAACTTCGTAGTTACTGCAAAGAAACCACAGTGTGGACCACCGAATGCTTCAGAAATACCGAAAACCTGTGCATCACCTACACAAATATCAGCACCTAGCTTACCAGGTGGTGTTAAAATTCCTAGTGCAAGTGGATTTGAAGAGACAACAAATAAACTTTTTGCCTCATGCGCAATATCGCCAATTACTTGTAAGTCCTCTACTTGACCAAAGAAGTTAGGATATTGTGCAATAACAGCTGCCGTATTATCATCCATTAATTCTTTTAAAGCTTCTACATCTGTCACACCATCTTTTTGTGGAACAGTAACAATTTCAATGGATTGACCATATGCATATGTAGCAACGACATCACGATACTCAGGATGAACCGCTTCAGATACTAAAATTTTCTTACGGCGTGTATGGCCAGCTGCAAGCATACCTGCTTCAGCTAATGCTGTTCCTCCATCGTACATAGAAGAGTTTGCAAGATCCATACCTGTAAGCTCTGCAATCATCGTTTGGAATTCAAAAATCGCTTGTAATTCCCCTTGTGAAATTTCTGGTTGATATGGAGTATACGCTGTGTAAAACTCTGAACGAGAAATAACATGGTCCACGATAACCGGTTTATAGTGGTTGTATACGCCTGCACCTAAAAACGATACGTTAGCATTTGTATCTTTATTTTTCGCAGCCATTGCCGTTAATTCTTTTAATAAAGCTGATTCAGATTTCGCTTCTTTAATATCATATAGGCCTTTAAAACGTACTTTTTCTGGAATATCCTCAAATAACGCATCAACCGAGGATACACCGATTACGTCTAACATTTCTTGTTTATCTTGCTCCGTCATTGGTAAATAACGATGTTTCATAAATGTAGGTCCCTCTTTTCAATATTATTTTGAACGCTTATAAAACGGTGTTTCAACTGTTACTACTTTTAAGTGTTTACCACGAATTTCGATTTCTAATTCAGTTCCGATAGTTGCGAATTGACTGTCAATTAATGCGTGACCAACATTACGTTTAGAAGAAGGAAGCTGTGTACCTGTTGTCACTTCACCGATTTCCTTACCATCTTTCAACACTTTATAGCCATGGCGAGGAATTCCTTTATCAATCATTTCAATGCCCACAATTTTACGTGACAACCCATTTTCTTTTTGCGCCACTAATGCCTCATGACCATTAAAGCCCTCTTTATTTAACTTCACAGCGAAACCAATACCAGCCTCAAGAGGTGAAATTGTCGCTGATAGCTCTTGCCCGTATAATGGAAGACCTGCTTCAAAACGAAGTGTATCACGGCAACCTAAACCTGCAGGAACTACACCTTTGTCTTTTCCAGCCTCTAAGATTTTTCTCCATAATGCTTTAATATCTTCTGGAGAGCCGTATAGTTCAAAACCATCTTCTCCCGTGTAACCGCTCCGAGATACTAATGCTTTATGACCAGCAACTTCAACATCTGCTTGGAAACGGAAGTATTTAATCGTTTGTAAATCAGTATCTGTTAATGTTTGAAGAACTTCTTCTGCTAATGGACCTTGAAGGGCAATTTGTGCATAAGCGTCTGATTGGTTGTCGATCGTCACATCATATTGATGTTGATTTTCCATCATCCAATCATAATCTTTTTCAATATTTGCCGCGTTCACGCATAATAAATAATGATTGTCTGCTAATTTATACGTTAATAAATCATCGACAACACCACCATCTTCATAGCACATTGCATTATATTGCGCTTGACCTACTGCAATTTTAGAAATATCATTTGTCAAAAGATTTTGTAAAAACTCTAGTGAATTAGGTCCAGTTACTAAAATCTCACCCATATGTGATACATCAAATAAACCAGCACGATTACGTACTGCATCATGCTCTTCTTTAATAGAAGAGAACTGTACTGGTAATTCCCATCCACCGAAGTCAATTGTTTTACCACCATGTTTTGCATATTCTTCAAATAGAGGTGTGCGTTTTAATTCTGTCATTGTTTTTGCCCCCTTATTGTTCGTTACATATTTACTTGTAGTAGTTCGTCTGTTTTTTTTACAGTCATGCTTCCCTTTTTGTTCATCCGAATAAAGAAGAACGAACAACATTAGGTAAAACATTTAGACATAAAAAAAGACAGACGAACCCCTTTTCGGGATTCTCTGTCCTTGCACCTGAAAGTTACACCAGACTGGCTCGCATACCTACAATGCCAATCAGCCGGCTTTCCCCTTTGGTGGCTGTAGTACTACAGCACTCTCCAGAGTTGCGTCTTATACGAGTCCTTTTACCTGAGAGATTCATAACACTTTGCTACTTGCTCCTTCGGTGACGTCTACACGTTCTCTCCCCGTACAATCATCCGCCCAAGTTTCAACTTGGTACTATTTAGTATTCAATGAACATTAAGTAACTTATTTGTCTATATCCTAACATTAATTGCATTGAAAAGGCAATCATTTTTTAATTTATATTAAAACACGAACATTAAAACCTTTATAATATATCATAGTTCGCCTTTTAGCCTTTTAACTTGGAATACTAAATACTCAAGAATTTGGCGGATTGTTCTCCCCTCTGTTAACACTTGTATATGTCCTACTTCACGATAGAACTTTCTTCTGTAATGATACAGCCGCTCTAACTCCTCTTTCGTCGAGCTCTGTACAATCGGTCTGTTCGGATCATGCTGTATTCGTTTGTATATATCTTCGAATGTCGCATCTAAAAAAAACACGAGCCCACTGCGTCTCATTATTTTTCGATTTTCAGCATTAATTGCGACTCCACCACCTGTTGAAATAATACAAGCTTCATCCCGGAAATTTTTCAAAAATTCTGTTTCTATTTCCCGAAAACGTGCTTCTCCGTATTTTTCAAATATTTGCGGAATTGTCATACCCTGCTGTCGAACAATCTCATGATCCATATCGTAATAGGGCATCTTTAACAAATAGCTTAAACGTCTTCCTAATGCACTTTTCCCGGAGCCCATAAAACCAACTAAATATATTTTTCGCATTCGAATCACCTTCTTATAACTACGATTCTACACTGTCTGACAAAATTTGTCCTAATAAATTTATCGTAGCTTGAACATTCAGCTTTTCTAGGCCATCATATGTTCGAAACTGAATTTCATAAGACGTACAATACGCAAGGACAAAAGTAGTTACAAAAAATAATAATCCAATTGCGATTAAAAAAATAGCCCCTTTGTCATTTTTTAAAAACTGGAACATAGAAAGTTCGCTCCTTTTTACTACCACTTGGAAGTTCAACAGCTACTGTTAACATATCTTTTTCATATCGGAACTGGCATTTAGTAATACCAATTAGCATTGGTACATGACCACCATTTACTTGATCACGAATTATATTGCTGTAACAATCAATATTATGAATGGTATCTGCTGCCTGGAAGGTTATTCTCTTTTGATCTTTTCGAATTGTTAAAGATGAAATATCATTTAAATACATATTCAAATCATAAACAAAAAGCTCCCACTTTGATTGTTCATCAGATAGCATCGTTGTTTTCATTTCTGCAAACCAAAGCATAATGAACACAAAAAGATGGGCAATAAGCACAAAAACGACTAATTGAAACATCGCTTCTAATAATGTGTAGCCTCGCTCATTCATCAACTTCACCTGTCAGTTGTATACATTTTTTACGTAATTCCCGCGTATTTTGAAAACTTACGCATATCCCTTGTCCATTTATAAACCACTGAAATTCTATATTTTCAATTGTTTTAGTGCCTTCCGTTTGCTGTAGATAACGGTAATGCTTTAAGCCTTCATAGGCCGTTTCAGCTGCGATAACCTCCAACCTCTTGTTGTAAAGAGTCGTTTTCATCGTATAGCTAATTGGTATTAATGTCGTGCATAATAACATAACAATGACTACTGATAATATCGTTTCCACAAATGAATAACCCGATTCATTCAATCCTCGATCTCCCTCGTCCTAATGTAATCACAACCTTTTTAACACCTTGAGGCGTTTTAAAATAAACAGTTCCTGGCGTCATGACGTTTCCATTATAGTTGTACATAATCGTGTAAATTGAACTCGATGCCGGCATAAACTCAACCCCTTTCGGAAAAGGGCGTTCATATAATTCTGTAAAAATATTCTTTTTAATAATGTATCTCTTTGATGAACTCTCAAACTTCATCGAGATATACTCCCTTTGATGCATACTATAAGTTTGTATATATTGAATATCTAATTGAATTTGTGTAAAAAATTGCTCAAGCTCCCTAGTCTCTGCTACTTTAAGCGAATACTTGACGACAATCGCTGACAAACACATAACGATAAACAAAACTATTAGCATTTCAACAAACGTATAGCCACGTTCACTTTTAGTAATATTCATCAATTACTAGAACCAGTATCGGTAGAGGTTTTCGCCAATCGTACCTCTCCATCCTTAGTAATCATAATCTCTTCTTTATTAGGGCAGGTCGTTTCATCCTTCTTTAAATAGCCTTTCTCTACCAATTCTTGAATTGTTGGATAATCCATAAAATCTACTCGATAAGCCTCTACTTGTCCCTGCACCATGCTAACATACGCTTTACAGCCCTTCTCATCGACGGTAGCAAAATGTTTTGTAACATTGGGGATTGTAATTAAAATTAATATAGAAATAATTAGAAGAACAATTAGCATTTCTATCAAAGTAAAACCTGCTTGCTGCTTTATACGTTTCATTATTAACCTCCTATACTAGTTCTATCATGTGATATATTGGCAATAATAAACTTACATATGCGGCAACTATGCACATAGCAATTATGATAAAGAAGGTAGGCTGCACAAACGCAAGGATTTTTTGCAATAGTTGCTCTTGCTTTTCCGTCAATAATTCGCTGTACAGTACTAGCTCTTTTCCTAAATAGCCACTTTGCTCTCCATGTTCAACAAATATCGTGAAATCCTTCTGCCAAACTGTCATTAATTTAACTGCTTGCGTTAGCGAATCACCCAAAACAACGCGATCCTTTATACATCGCGCTAGATATTGTAAAAACGGTTGAAGTCGCTGCTCCTCTAAAATTTGTAGACTTGCCTGTAAAGAAAACCCACTTTGTAGCAGACTCCCTAAATAAGCAGCAAATTGTCTCGTCAAAGCCATTCGTGTATAAATCCGAATCAAAGGCGTTTTTAGAATAATATTTAACTGACGAGCAATCGGACGTCGTTTGAGAGTAAAGTGAAAAATGAAAATACAACAAAATACTGCAATGCCTATGAACATTAAAGCATCGGGAAGATGCAATAATGCCTTTGACAAAGCAATGCTTGTCTCCTCAGTGCCAGTAGTTCGGCTAGTCACCATTTTTTCAATATTAGGAAAGAATATGGTACGAAACACTAAAAACAACAGCAACAAAAATAAAATAAGTACTACAGGATATAGGAGTAGCTTCATTAATTTTTTCTTCGTCGCTTCACTCAAAGCCATTTGCTTTGCCACACCTTTTAACGTCTCAATCATATGTCCATTGTTTTCTGCAACTGTAATGGCTACTAAATGCTGTTTTGGAAGTTGTAATGCTTCAAAAACTCCTAAAACACCGCCTCCTTGTCTCAGCTTTTCATTGATTAGCTTTTGTATGTCTTCATGCGCTTCAATATGATGAGGTAATAAAATAGAAATAGCCTGCGGGAATAAATAACCTTCCTGCATTAACACACTTAATCGACTAAAAAAATGAGCTTGCTCCCTTACACGCCATTTTGTTGCCTTAATGTAAGCCAATTGAACTCTTTCAATAAACGTTCGTATTCGCATATTGATGACTCTCTATCATTTCTTTTTGTCCTGCAAGTGTTAAATCATGTGGCAGTTCATAGCTAGTTTTTTGCATAATTGCTGTAATGGCCATTTGAAGTTGAACATCACTTAGTATTTCAAACAATGCACGACGTTCTTCCTGTATTACGGGTGATTGGAAAAGTGTTTGAGCGACTATACCTACCACAGTTTGACGAAGTTCTTCTATTGATACTCCCAAGTCCATAAAACGATAAAGGCAGTTTACCGAATCCTTAGCATGAATGGTCGAGACTACTAAATGACCTGTTAAAGAAGCTTCGATTGCGATTTTTGCAGTCTCTTTATCGCGTATTTCACCAATCATAATAACGTCAGGTGAGTGGCGTAAAATAGCCTTTAAACCTGTAGCATATGTAACGCCAGCTCGTTCGTTTACTTGAATCTGCAAAAGATTAGCTTGATTATTTTCTACAGGGTCTTCTAAAGAAATGACATGACGATTTAGCTCTGTCGAACAGTAATGGATTAGTGAATACAAGGATGTTGACTTGCCAGAGCCTGTCGCACCTGTTATAAAAGTACAAGTTCATAAAAAAATGTATTTCCTTCTATTATAATTATCATCTCAGGCAGTTATAGAAAGGCGTACAGCCAATTACAAACACAAAAAAGACCACCCATCGCGGAGTGGTCTTTTTTTATGTAAGTACTATTTAAAACATTTGTTTTCTTATCTTCAACATAACATATGTCAATAACGCACAAACTAATATCCTTCCTTATCTAGTCTATTAGCATCCTCAAATAATTGACGCTTAAACTCCTCATTTCTTCGTTCAGGATCTGTCTTGACTGCTGGATCCTCATTATCAGTAGGAAATCCATCTAATATATAATGGCATAAATCACCAACATACTTCTTACCACTTGTGTTATTTATATTACATTTATATTCATCGTATTGTACTTTTACCATATATCCGCCGAAACTTAATACTAGTAACAATCCGATAACTATTATCACTTTTACCTCTTTATCTAACTTATCTATTAATTTAAACAAAATATAAACTCCTTTTTAACAAATTTTGCAACCTTCTGTTTCTAGTATAAATTATTTTTACACATTACACTATTTTTACAATTATTTAATTATAACCCATAATGTTGCAACAGCATCTATTTTCATCAAAGAACACAAAAACCACCCATCACGGAGTGGTCTTTTTAAGCCATTTAATCAACATTCTTGCATCGAATTTATATAATCAATAAATTTAAATTCTTGTCTATTTTTCCAATCGCAGATAAAACCTTCTACATCAAAGTTACCTTTAAAATCATCACATAATATTACTACTGTATCAAAGCTGTCACCATAAAAACTAATATATCCTATTAAGTATTTTCCATACTTAGTGATAAAAAGTTTATGCGATTGATCAGGAAATTGTATATCGGGTAAAATGGCCTCTTTTCCATTTATCCAAGCAAAGTGATTTTCTCCTCCATTTACAATCCAGTTACGCAAAGGATCGAAAGAATCTTGTAAAACGAAGTGTTGACCTTTTACAAATGCAAGGTAATTAAATATTATTTTAGCACACACTCTGTAATAACTACTTTCATCAAACTGAAGTGTTTGATTTATTTTAGGTTGTTCCTTTGTAACATTAGGTGTTCCATTCTCAAAAGGTTTTTGTTCTATTAACATTTGTACATATTTACCAATTTCCGATTCGAGATCTTTATTACTTAGGGCTAAATACCATTTCCCATCATTTTCACCCAGAATAAACTCACTGTCTTTTATCCGTTCATCTTCAAATAATGTATAGTTCCCATTATATTTTTCTAACTTTCCAATGAATTCTGAAGTTAGGCTGCTAAGGTCAACAGAAGACCCATTAGAAATAAATTGACAAGTACCTTTTAAATCAATTTTCACTTGTGAAATACTATATGTGTTTCCTAAACTAATATATCCCAAAGAAATATCATTCTCGTTAGTTACTCCATTAATAATACTTATTTGCCCTTTAGTCGCATTCTTTGGATTTAAATTACCTCTTTTTCCTGGCCCATAAAATTGTCTTGGAAGAGCAATAAGAGAATTTCTCATAAATGGTAGTTCTAATTTGGAAAAAGCATTGTTACAATCATGGCTCACAAATTCCATTGGAAGTTTCTGAATTCCACCTATACCAGCGGGAAAAATATGTTCTTCAGATAAGAAAGTTACTTCTGGTTCTGTTTTCTTTAAATAAATACAATGTTTCATCTTTAATCCTCCTATATTTTTCTCAATTTTAGTTTCTATAATATTTTAATTCTACCTCATGTTTTATTTATTTGAAAAATTTTACCGTTCTGATTTAAGTTTTTAAATAGCTTTACCAATCGCTCTAAGTATCTCCAAAAACAATGGTGACATTTGTATTAATACATAACCTAATCCATCGTTCATAATTGTATTCCAAGCACGTTCACTGTTTCCGAACATAAAGAAGAAACAAGCTCCTATCATAATCACACTAGCGACTGGGAATGATATTGCAACTAATACCTGGACTACTGGATATCTAGTATTTTTGTGATAGCTTTAGAGATTTGTAAGTTTTCGATTTCGGTCAAGAGAAAATACCCTTTTTAATCAATTACAATGGTAGAGTGAGGTATATTCCACGTACTATGCACATCAAAATACAGGAAACCACCACTTTTTATGGCATATTTTTCTTTTGTATGATAAAATTCACAACGGAACTAAGGAAAAAGAAGTAAAAATAAGTCGTATTTCAATAGGGCAATAGGAGGATATATTTATGAAAATAAGATTAGTATTAAGTTTGGCTTTAAGTTTTTTGATGGTATTAGCTTCTTTGATGTTAAATACGGAAGTTAGTGCAGAATTACGGTATCAGGATATAAATGCATCAAGTGCAATCTATGATGAACTTATTTACTTAGAGGAAAGAGGTATAGTAGGAGGGAAATATTCAGCTTCTCATTTTTACCCTACGAATCCAGCGAATAGAGGTACTGCAATTATAACTATAGCTTTAGCTCTAGGTTTAGATGATACCCCAAGAGATACAGATTTTTCTGATGTATTTAAATTCAACGCTTACAGTGGATTAATTCAATCGGCTGTTGATAAAGGAATTGTAACTGGATATGAGGATGGGACATTTAAACCCCTTAATGCTTTAACAAGAAGTCATTTTGCTTTATTTATTGATAGAGCGTTTGGGAAGTATTTACCGAGTAACTCAAATATAGAATTTAAAGATGTACCTAAAACACTTAATTCATACGATGCAATAAAAAAATTAACTTCAGCAGGTATTACAACTGGATATGCAGATGGAACATTTAAACCTAATGAAACACTTACAAGAGCGCACTTAGCAATATTTTTGTATAGGACTGTAAAATATTTAGAGGACAAAGGAATTGAATATAAGGATATACCAATTAGTGATTATAAAGATTCTGATATTAAGCGTGGCATGTCTTACGATTCTGTGTACGAGCTCGTGAAGAATAATATTACTAGTTCTACGAAGGATGGTAGGATTATTACAAATAGAGCAAGATATGGTTTATCTGGTACAACACAGTATTTGTTTGCTAAAAACAAAGGGCATTTAGGGTATTTTTCGCATTCATTTGATTGGAGTAAAGAGAAAAATATACCTGACACAGTATCAGGACTACATAAAATGTATGAAGAAAAAGTGATAGAGGAATTTGGTGTGCCGAGTGAGACTTTTAATACAAACACATCTACTTCTTTGTTGTATGATTCTGTTTGGGATATGGGAGAATATAATATATCATTGGTAACTTTCAGGAACTATGATACAGTTACGGTAGAAATGACGTTTTTTGGCAAGAAAAAAGATTGATTAAAGGAGATAGAGTGAATAGCTCTATCTTTTTTTATTTGTCCTGTCAGAAGTCCACAGTCATGTTACGCATTAATGAAGCCGTGACAATTTGATTGACTTCTTCAACGGAACATTATTGAGCATAGCCTTTTATCACCTTTTAGATAAATTTCTTTAGCAGAAAATAACTTTATCACAAAACCAAAACCTTTCTTCAAAAATACTGATTCTTAGTAAAAGGCACTTTACCAAAGTAGCCAATTTTCTAAGTTTGGTCTATTACATATTTTACGAACGACTATCACTCTCATTCAGCCAGTTATAGAAAGGTACTGGACGTTCCTTAGATGGAGTTTCTTCTATAGATGATGATTTACTAGACTTAATACTTAATCGCTCTACAGCTTTACTATATGCCCCTACGAATACGGCTCTTAATGTACTAGCAACCGTCAGTACACCCTCTTTTATATCCACGGCAATTTTGAACATCACGTTCTTAGCTTTTATAAATTCATCCACAGAATTTACTTGTGAAGCTAAAACACATTTATGTAATTCATCTTTTAAGTTATCTGCTAACGGCAAGCTATTCATGAAATCAAACAGCATCACTTGGTACTCATTCATCCATTCTGTTTTCTTTTCAGCTTGCAAAGCTAATTCATTTTCTAGACTCATAATATTATTTGCTTGTTTAGAACTTAAAAGATTAAAAGAGTTAAATGCTTGATTCTCAGATTGCGGAGGACAAACCACGTCATTACTAGCTTCATCGACTATCTCTCGTTGGGACACGCTCGATGGGACATAAGGTAATATGCGATAAATACTAGCCCCTTTGATGCCGTTTAATTTAGTGCTTGGTACCTTTTCGATAATTCCTAACTCAACCAATTTCTTTACACTACGGTAAACGGTCTTTGTGCTGACCTCCAATGATATAGCAATGGTACTTGCTTTAAGGTGGCATACTCCTGGATGCTCCAAGCTGTGTGAAGCAAGCTTAAAAACTATAGCCCTTTCTGATTCTGTTAAATCGTAGTAATGATCCGCCATATGCTCTTCCACAGTCTTATCCATATCAGTTACTGAGTTGAATGTTATGTATTGTGCTAGGTATTCGAATGCCACTTTTTTCACCTCTCTTTTGATATTGTGTTTTCACACAAGAATAACTTTTGAAACTTTATAGTTACATTATACATAATTAAATTACCAAGTAAACACTTTTTAATTAATTTTTAAATTTTATAGTTTACACTGTAATTTTTAAGTGTATAATTAACATATCAATATAAGATGAAAGATGGTGTTATTTTGGGAAAAACTGAAGAAATTAAAATACTCTTAATTAAATCAGGGAAGACAGTAACTGAAGTAGCTGAAGCATTGGGAACATCATCACAAAATTTATCTAATAAAATGCGTCGTGATGATTTTAAAGTGAGCGAATTAGAGGAAATAGCAAAAGTGTGTGGAGCAAAATTTGAAAGTAATTTCTTACTAGATGATGGAACAAAAATATAAAATTAAGGTTTTGAGTCACTCAAAAATGAGTGGCTTTTTTTTACGAAAATTTTTAACACAAAAGGAAAATAAATCAACAATATCTATTTACTCAAGTATGTAGGTTTGATATAATAAGAGTATAGAAAGGGGGTAAGAAAAATGGAGATTGAAAGAGTAGTAGCACTAACAGCGTTCATCAACTTAATAATCACACTGATAAACTTACAGATAGTGATTAAGAACAACAAAAAAGACACCACTTCAAAGAAGTAGCGTCCGAAACAAAATTTAAAAACGAAGGTTAAGGCTAGCACCCTTAGCCTTCACACTAACTATAGACCATTTTAAATTGAGATACAAACAAAACATCAAGAAAGAAGGTGTGTTATATTGATGACTTTAACTTTAATTTTCACAGTCGCAGCACTTTTAGTTATTGGTGCAACAGTTGTTTTAATGAGAAAAAAATAATAAAAGCTAGGTGGTAAAATCCAATGTCGAAAAACTACTCTTTCAATAGCAAGGCAGATTTTATTAAATTGGTTCAAACTGAAATTTTAACATCATCAGAAGTGTTGGAGGAATTGCAAATTTCTAGGCAATCATTAAATTCACTTGTAAAACGGGGAAAGTTAACTCCGATCAAAGAATTACCACGAGATAGAATGTTTTTACGTGAAGATGTGGAAGCGAGAAAAGAAGCAGCAAAAGAATTGCATGCTAAATACAGACCTTATGACGAATAATCAAAAATGACCAGGTACTCACATTTTATGAGCGCCTGGTTTAATTTCGCATACTATTATAACTTCACATTTTTTCACTATTATAAGAAGGTTTTGACAAGTAAATGAAAGGGGACAACAAATGGAATAACGTAACACTGTAATCAATTATTGTCCTCTGATTGGCCAAGGGTATAATCCCTAGTTTAATTTCTTCTCAATATCATCTGCCAATTTCTCCATTTCCTCAGTGCTATACCTAACAACATCTCTGTGTTTTGATAACTTCTCTTGCCAATTATGATGCTTGTATCTTTGAGGATCCTCTTCAAACAACTCTATTTGCGTTTGGTAAGCCAACAAATTGCACATAACTTTTAAATATAATTCATGGCTAACATGGCTGAAGTCTTCCTGTTTTACTTGATTCAAAAGTTCTTCAGTCCGTATAGCAAGCAATTTTTCTCTCTTCATAGACAATGCATCACCAGGATCTTGTTCTTTTCCTACTATGTAGATGAAAGAAAGATGATTATTTAGATTATTAATTGTTTGTGAAAATAATCGAATTGCTTTAAGTTCTTTGTTTAAGTTATCCTTTTCCTTAATTCTTTTATTTTGTCTAAATTGCATATTCATGATTATTACCGCTACGGATCCAGAAATTATCGTTCCAGTAATTGAGCCGATAAAACTCGGTGTATTCACTAATCCAATAAGCCATTCATAAAATCCCAAGATTTCTCGCCCTCTTTCCGCCGCAACTCTTAATCTTTCCCTGCTGCGTCACAATACTAGTTTCATTATATCCATTTTTTGCACAAACTCAAAAAGATCCAGGCTCAAAATTAATTGTACTTGATTAATTATTTTGGTGACTTAATAATAATTTTTCAACCTGCGTTTTCAGGGCTTGATTAGCATACGTAAGCACTAGGTCTTCACCAGCTGTTGCAACTACGAGATCACTAAAATATTCATCAGTCTTTTCCCACTTCACGACTCTAATTTTATCTTTGGCCAACAGCCTCTTTGCGTTGTAACATTCTTGTGATATGTCGTCTAAAAGCTTATCAAGTATTGGCAAATATACTTTGCTCAATTTAAGATTTTCAATCACCTTGTAGTCTCGCTGCAACGATTGAACAGCCATATCATAAACTACATATCTGTGTAGTAGTCGCCTTTGCTCAAAACTTATCATACAACCTCTCGCTCCTTGTGGAAGACTGGAGCAACTGCCAACACACTATAAATCATAAATGTACGTTTTGCTTGTTTATTGAAGCAGTAAGCTTGAAACGAATCCCCGACAACTTTAATAATCTTAATACGCCTTTTTGACACTTGACCATCTTTAGCCATGTACATCATATTCACTAATTGATTACGTTGCATTGCTTTAACTAACTGATCTCGCATCTATATTTCCTCCCATTACCATACGTAATTTTAGTAACTGATTAATCACCACGTCTAAACTTTCTAATTGATTAAAAATAAATGTTACCGGAGCCTCATCCATTTTCACATTTTCATTAGTGCCAATTTCTACAGTTGTGCCTATTGGTAATGAGTCTACTTCCACAAATTGAACAATACCTGGACTTTTAAATTTGTCATATCCAATTTGAATCGATATATCCCCTACTCCAAATATTAGTTGTGTATTATCATTTGTTGTTATTGGCATCATAAGCTCTCCTTTTCAATCGACAAAACAAGAACATCTGTTTGTATACATATTAGAACGAACGTTTGGTTTTTGCAAGAAAAAAATTATAGAACTAAAAAAGACTAGGCGCTCATTTGAGTACCTAGTCCCTTGTATTTTGTGTTCGCTATTTAATTCTGTTTAAAGCATTATCCAATTCACTTATCCAATTTTTCCCGCCATAGACGATAAATGTTGTTTTATTTTCTTCCGTATCAAAGATAATAATTCTTTGTGTAATAAGAAGATTTAGCCCAATTTCAACATGATTTACTTCATCTAAATATAGTTCCCAATATAAATTAGGATTAATATTAAAAGCGTGAGCGCAAAAAATCAGACGTTGATTCGTTAATAACAAACGACCTCCATCAGACTTTGTAGCACTGTAATACATATTTGCTACACCTGAGCGTATAGGGAATTCATTTGTATTCATTTCAATCTTGTGGAAGAAGATTTTTTTGTTTGCTAGTTTAAATTCATTTGAATCATAAGTAATCTGTTTTGCTTTTGCTGTAATGATATAACTACCACAGTACTCGCAAACATTTTCCTTTGGATCAAATGTTGCAGCACAGTTTGGACAATTTAAAGCTTTAACCATAGCTTCATCGCTCCTAATATGTATTTCTTATAAAGTATACTTTGAATTACTAAATATACCAATATTATAAAAGAAAAAAAGCCCAGGCTCAAAATTAATTGAGTACCTGGGCATTTGTTACTTTATAAGTAACATAAAAAATCTCTTCATTTTTTTATTTCTTAAAAAAACTATAAATTAGTATTATTATTCCTAAAACAAAAAAAAGTGGAACAAATAAATTATCGGTAAATGTACTTATTTTAACATCTGGAACTTCTCCGCTCATTCCGTCTGCAAAAAATCCAGCTTTAACAATGCTAGTTGAAAGCATTGTAAATCCACGTTCTAAAGTATAAATCAATCCAGACATAATTAAAAGCACTACACCAACTATTCTCAAAAATCACACTTCCAATCTTGCTTATTTTTGGTATTATGTTACAATATTTTTTGTACCGGTACATAATTGTTAATTATACCAAAAAGGAGAAAATAATGAAGAAAAACACATTTAAATTTATTTTCGCGTTTGTACTTGCTTTTACTTTCGCGCTTAGTAATTTCAGTACTGCATCAGCTAATACTGTCGCTGAGGATTCATGTACATATGACTTTTCTAACTATAATTTAATAGAATCTGACCTTGAATCAGATAACGGAAGTAAAGTATATGATGTTATTGATTTTGAAAAAGCAGCAATTGATAACAGCATTCCATTAGAAAAAGACGGCAAGGAAATAATAGGTATTTCTATTTATTTACCACAAAGCAATGAAGTTGTAGAAGAAACCAATTCACTGCCTGATTTTACATTTTTCAAAGGACCACCATCAGTTAAGATTTATCATACTGGTGAAGTATGTGGAGTAGAAGTTTTACGATCATCTCACTATCCTGCAGGAAATGCTGAAATGTCAATTAGTCAAAAAGTTAAAGCATCGTTTAATGTAAATGTAAAAGTCGATTTAAGTGTAATAACAGCAGCCCTTGGCTTTGATGCAAGTAAAGAATATAAAGTAACAGATAAATGGTCAGGAAAGGTTCCAAAAGGGGAAAAATGGAACGTTGCTGCTCACCCAACGTACTTAGTAAAACAATATGATGTGTATAGAGATGGTAAAAAAACAGGTGATGGCGATGCATATAAGCCTATTGGTGTTTGTTTTACTGTTGTTAAATACAAAGACTAATTAATAATATTTATAAAGCAAAGCTCTTTTATATTCTTTAAAAGAGCTTTGCTGTTTTTATTACTATTTAACCTCTACGCTTTTGAAAAGTAATATTCAATCCTACCAAACGATCAGTTGTCATCGCCCACTTTGTAATTCATTCAAATGTGAAGATTGAATAATACCTTCCTTTACCACCTGTGCAATTAAGCTATCTTGGTCTTTACATTTTACTTACTACGCTGTGCAATGATAAGTTTCAAACCTTCATAATCACCTGTAGTCATTGTTCCATTGTCGAATTTATCTAACCATGACTTATCAATTAAACCTTTATCTACTGCTTGTTTAATAAAGTCACGTACTGCGGCTTTAGTTGTCTTGTTTGTAAATTCCATTTTATCATCATCCTTTTCAGTTGGTTTCGGCTTATTGTCTTCCACAATTAATTGCACCTTTACAGTACTACTAGTTGGAACGATTACTTGTCCTTCAAGCTTATAACCTTTAGGAATTACCCAATTTGATTTAACCTCGAAATGAGGTCGGTCAATACTGCCTACCCAATCACCGCCCCATGTAATACCTAGCTTACGTGCAATAGCTCCAATCCGACTAAGTGTAGTTACATCATATAAAGATTGCGGAGGGCCAACAGCAACGTCCCACGCGAGTCGTGATTTGTGATTGCTATCTAGTGTCCAAGTAACAATTTGTCCTGGTCTAGTACGTCCTTGTGCGTATAGATATTTCTGCCTTTCCTGCGAACGATATGTTTCGGTGATGAAGATGTTCTTAATGCCTGCTTTAAAGCATTCTTGGAATAAGAGTTGCACAGCTAATCTAGCTGGTGGCAATAGTTCAGAAATATCCCGACATGTTGTAGTTACGCTTGTGCTCATTTCACTTCACCCTCTCCTGATTTATCCTTTACGATCGATAAAATATTTTTAATAAAGTCAGGCATTGGTAAGCCCATCTTTGTACCATTCTCCGTGATTGAAATAAATTCGAGCACACAAAATGCAATGGCTGCCCCATCACCTGCGTACTCGATACCTGGAATAACTAGCGACAGTAAATACACTGAACTGACTAGCATTAAATAATAAATTTTTCGGATGATACCGTTGAAACCTACTCGACTGTTCAAGTTTTGATTAACGACTCCGCTCATAATACCTGTAGCATAATCAATAGCCATAAAACCGATTAAAACAGTCACAGCCATTCCTAAACCATCAACCGAATATGAAACCAACGTGCCAATTGCTCCACTTACTGCAGCGATCCATTTTTCCATTAGAACACTTCCCTTTTTGCATAATAAAAGCCTTCCACAATAATCTGTGGAAGGCAATAAAAAGCACCATCGGTTGAGAGTGCTATTGAATTAATAATTAAATTTCCTCTTTGTCATTACTATTCACATTGAATAGATGTATCGATAGTTAATTGCTAATACTATCAGCCTATGTTTGTGGTTTTCTATTAATCTTTTTTTCTAATTTAATAAATAAAATATTTAACCATATAGAAACAACATTAAAAATCAGAATAAATCCTAAGAATATAAAAATTAATAAATAGCCTTTATTATTTGATAAAATTCCGATTCCGAAGAGTATTACTGTAAAAATTAATAAGAATAAGCTAAGCCATATGGCTTTTTTATATTTCAAATCATCATAAAGCTCTTTAAATATACCTTTATTTGACACTTCTCTTTTAACCCTACTATCTTTCCACTTTGTTGTAAATTCAATTTCATGTGTATCAGTATTTTCAACTATCATAATTTCATTATTAATTAATTTAATTATTTTTTTCTTTGGATTCTCATCAATATAAATAAAATAGTCATATTTAATATTCGTAAAACCTACAGATTGCACCATGATAATATGAACAAAAAATATTATAGAAATAACTATAAAACTCATAAACATTACATCAATAAAGGCAATTCCATCATTATTAAAGGCGACACTTATAATATAAATTATAAAAATTATTATATATAAAGGTAATGCCTTAGATATGATTACTAATAATTTATTGAAATAATTAGATAACACAATTTCATATTCCGATTTATCGTAATTTTTCAAAGAAAATATCACTAATCCCGTTATTAAAATTAACATAGCAACCAATAACTCGTTTACTCCAAGTTCATTTAATATTGTTTTTACATCTTTAATCATAATTAAACCTCCCTTCATCTACTTTACAAAAGGGAGTGATTTCCTGCAATACTATAAAAATAACGCTAGCTTATGCTGCGTTTACTTGTTTTCTTTATTTATTAATGCTTGTACAGCTTCTCGCCACAACATTGGCACCTGGTCAATCGTTCGTAAATTCTCTTTAATTAGATCCCAATATAATTTAGCCATTATTATAAAACCTCCTTAGTTGCTATTAATTCTGCCAATTCCGCAATAGCTAATTGATTTTCTATTTTGTCTTGTTGCTGTGCCTCTGCTGATTCAGCCAATGCCAACATTAACGTTTTATTTTCTGTTTTTACGGCGTTTAGCTCTTTTTGTAAGTCTTTAATAAGTTGCTCGGGCGACGTTGGCGGTAACACGACGTCGATATATTCGTAAAATAGTGTCTGTGTGTCTGTGTTGTAGAATAACTCGCCATGTTTATCGGGTATATTCTCGGGTTGTGGTACTTCGTCCACTAGAATACCTAATTTTAATTCTTCCTCTGACAATAATTCAGGCATGTAATGAAATGAACCGATTCTTTTTTTGTTTGGCTCGTCTGTGTCTTGTAAAAATAAAAATATTTTACCCATGTTAATACCCCTTTATTTTTTGATTTTTAATAGTTTGGTAAACACCGATGGGCGGTATTTTGTTGAATTCACTGGAGGCACTACCGCATTTTCCGAAAGTCCGATACATTTCGAGGTAGTTACATCTGAAATCTCTGTTGGATATGGAAGACTAGTCAACGCTCCCGCACTTTTGCCATCCGCTGTTAATCTGTAGGTAAATACTTCGGTAGGCGTTGCGTAACCCATTAAGTCACCCTTAATAACTAGCCCAGACGTTTGATTCCCAGAAACGGGAATCGACGCGACCTGTTGAGCTAGTGCTCGCGAATAGACTTTGACGTACCCCAGGTAATCGCTATAAGATACACCGCCGATATTGTTAGCGGCTATTGCTAGTAAATAATACTCGCCCGATAATGGAGCCATTTTTCCCATAAACCCAAAACCAGCTGAGGTAAGGACATACATAGTTTTACCACTAGCTACGTACACTAAACCGTCTGCGTATTGTATATAAAAAGGTCTACCGTCCGTGTAATAGCCAATTAAGTCACTACTGTAAGCTATCACATCGCCGTTAAGATTAAATCGTACAAGCCATGAATGATACGGGCTGTCGTAGTTATCAATAATCGCTACGATTTCTTTAGTGCTACCGTTATCAGTTAAACAAATATCAGGGACACTTGTCGGGTAAGACGTTGGCGTCGTTACTCTTGTAGTCTTCAACGTATTACCTGTTCCGATGTCTATGACCTCAAGTCCGTGACCTCCACCAATTACACCATCGTAGTCCTGATAACTAATATAAATCTTGTTATTATGCACAATGGGGCGTGATTTGTATTCGTACTTTACATTCTTTATCCACAGCGTATTACCTGTCAGAACTTCGGTACAAAAAATATAAGAGTTACGCGTGCTGTATACCGCAGGTGAAATAGCATACTCTATACCATTCGATGTGATTATTTCGTGATTTGTAAATCTAGCCCAAACGTTACGGTCACTGGCGTCTAACGGGAGTCTTTGGCTTGTGTCTAAATATGGTCTGCCGATAAGGTCTTGTACATTTATTAAGTCGTCTTTATAGTATCCACCCCCTTCACCCTGTAAGATAAAAGCCGAACCGCTGAAAGCTAAAGTGTAAATTCCTCCTGCGATCATTTCGCCGCCAGTTAATGCGCCACCTCGTCCTGTTAGCACTTGGTAAGTAGGATATACTATACCTTTTAGTTTGAGTTGTAGAGTTACGGCTCCTGTGTTAGTTGTCTCTTTACGGAATCTAAACGCCGAACCAATTTTTATCTTTCCGTCAGAATCTAAAGGTAAAGCTAGATTATCATTAGAAACAATCATATTGTTAGTTGCAGAACTAGAACCTAAATATCTGACATGACCGTCGTCTTGTCCAATATGTTTATCAACCTTCGTGTCAATAGCTGCAGCTTGCTGATTAAGCTGTTTTTGTACATTTTCAAGTCCTGAAACAACAGTGGCAACTTTATCATCTACATATTTTTCACTTGCATAAATAACAGAAGTATCTATTTTCAATGTGACAGCACTTGTATTAGTCACTTCAAAGATAGCTTTAATAGTGAGCTCTTTGGTACTACCTTCTGAAAAAATAGGCTTGTATGTCTGTGGTAATTTCCCAATTGCTAGCAAAACATTATTTTCATCAAAAATACCAAGTTCTCGAATTTCAAAACCACCAACCGTTCCTGGTATGACAGCTTTAACAACAATCCAATTAGGATTGTTTGGATCGGTTGTTACAGATGATGCATTACCAATCCACACTTGATTGCGTAGTGCTGTAGCTTCTTGTGTAGGAGTGTAATAGGCACCATTACTATCACCTACACCTAATTTTGCAAAGTTTACTTGTTTTTGAGTAATCGTGGCATTTGCAACGGCTGCTAAACCAGCATTTGTAAGTATTGTGTCAAATCTTTCGCTCAATTCAATTTCCTCCTCTCGGATAAATGGTTAGATTTTCAGAGTTTGCTGTATTAGCAGCTGCTATTTTAATTTTTGAGTTTGTTGACAAGTCAGTAGCTATATATGGATACACCACAATTTCTTCCCCGGTAAGTGTTGCGGATCCTACAAGAATTTTGTTTTGTCTAGAAGTTAAATTAATATCAAGTACTTCAAGCCATGATCGGTTGTTTTTGTATGTTTTAATTAAACGTTCCAGAAGTTTGATTGTGGCATCGTCAACGCCTCTATCAGATACATCTATACTCGCCTTGAAATAATAAGGATCTCCATCATATTCAAACCATTCATCTATTTTTCCTTCCAGATTCAACAATTCAAATACACGTAATAGCGCAGATTTTGTCCCTTTTTTTCGATGTATGTGTAAAGCATTTCTTACAACATTTTTCTTTTCTTCAAGGGTTAACCCCTCATAAAAATCAACATGCTTCTCATGTGCTAAAAAATCGACAAGCATGCTTGGTGCATTAGTTAATAAATACAGATTAGAGATAGCTCTAAACTCGTCATATAGTTGAGTGATTTGTATTTCAAACGCTTCGGCCAATGCAATTGTGAATGGATCACTTTGTAAGGAGTAAGGTAGTAATTTTTTTATTAAGCTAGTCATCGATGAACCCCATAAATGTTAATTTATGCTCATCCACAACAGCTATTTTTGTTTTTTCAATTTCGGTATAACTTACCCCGATTACCTCCACACGCTCTGCTAGCTTCTCTGTTTGTGTACTTTTTAATCTATTTACGATTTCGCTTGGATTGACGTCACGGCCTAATTTAGAACGTTGCCAAACTAAATAGTCCTGATATTCAGCCTCGATTTTTTGCATGAGCCCATCAGCTACTGTTGCTTTTGAGTTAGGCAACCAATATTGCACTTCTATACTGAAATTTAGTACATCAGGAATAGTCGCTATTACGTTATCTGTGAGTGGTCTTACATCACCTGGAGAACAAATTGCCAAGATTTCATCTAAATGCTGTTGTGTAGGAATTTCACCATTTTTAAGTAGAGCCACTATTCGCGTAACACCAGGTGAGGGGCTATCTACTTCAACATCTGCAATATCTTGACTAGATGTTAATGCATAATACTTATACGCTAATTCTGGTCCAGCAACAGAAAATTTTTCTGGTGCTAATCGGATACGCTCTGCATATGGATCATCATCTTCTATTTCCACACCACCACTTGAAACAACAGTGTTAACAACAGATTTTACGTAAGGCAATGGATCCACTAGTGTAACTGTCTCACCTGGTAGATAATCGTTACCGATTTCACCTGTTTCTGTGCAAGTCATTGGTAATTCAATGTAATTGGTATCGATAGGAACTACTGCTACCTTTGTTGTTTGAAAATATGCCTCTGCAATTTTTATCCGTGTTCCTTGTGGAATCGGTAAAGCTACACCTCTAGTAGCCTCTAAATTGAATCCTATAATCGTAGTAGCAGCTTTTTCATCTAATCTTGCTGTGTCCAATTCGTCCCCTTTTAGATCCAACATATCGTCTACCGCGTATGGTAAGAGATTTTGTTTTAATGCATGCTCAGCTCGATTACGTTCGAAAGATACAAAAGTAGCTAGTGATTCAACAATTTTTCTCCGTGGATCCGCTCGTTGAAACTCTAGCCCTGTTTTATCATTTATATGCTGCAGCATTTCGCTGACAATAGATTCAGGTGACTTATCAAAAAACGTTACATCAGGTAAATTGAAGCGATTCGTCATTTATTGTCACCTTCACTTTCAGTCTAAGTAGCCCTTGTTCAGCTTCTCCTGTTATTTCAATTTCTTTGACAATAGCCCTTGGCTCAAATTGATTTATTGCTTCAACAACATTTGCACTATGCAATGCTTTAACAATTGAAATAGGCTTATCGATCACAGACTCTATACCAAAATCACGATCTAAAGGGCAAGTCATTTTATAAGAAGACAAAACAAAAGCGACATTTTGCAGTACTTCTTGTACCCCTGTCGCTCCGTAATCAATATTTGTCATGGCTTCTACTTCATACAAGTTAACTCACTCCTTTAAACTTAGAATATTTAGTACTAGCTGTTATATACTTTCCACTGCCGAGATTGTACCAATCACCTTTTTTCTCATAGACGGTTAAAGTGTTATTCTTATATGCACACCCAAGAATTTTATGGTTTGTACCTGGTCCAGAACGTATATTAACGGACTGCACAGTAATTGTAATAGTACCTGTTTTTTTCTTAGATGTTTTACTGCTATTGCTGTTGTTTGAGGTTTTAGCCGTCTTTTGAGTAGTTTTCTTTGATGATTTAATAGTAATGGGATACTCCAACATTTCAATTGTCGCATCAATGGCCAGCATTCTACCTCTGTTGTCGATATCCGGATATTTCTCAGTGATTCTATTTACGACAAAAGCATTATATGAAAAAGGGCGGTTTCCAATCACTAATATTGCTCGTTTCCCTTTTCGGATATATTCATGCCATTTCTCAAGTTCTTTTATTGGATTGACCCCTAATGCAGCACGTAGCTGTATATCAAAAGTAATTGGATCTATATCTAAACCTTCGAACTCTAGAATGGGTTTTTGATGCTTAATTTCATGCTTGGTATATCTAGCTTCCATCGTTCGACTTAACTCATCAAATGTTTTCACTTGCTGAGCTGATACCGTAAACACTAAATCACCAAATGTTGCGATTGTGCCCATAACATCACCTCTATTCTATCTCACCTATCATATAACCCTTTCCATTTGTGAATGAGCATACAACGTGTGCATCTACTTTTGGTAGCTCAGTACCTTTAAACACCTGAATTTCGCGCGATATCATATCATTACTTTCTAAACGCTTCACACGAATAATTCTTGTCGCCTCGTCAACACTTACTACTTGGCATTCTTCCATATCAATATCCCTCCAGACATCTGCGTAAATATAATGTAGTGGATGAATCATTGTGCACCACTTTTGATGCAATGTACTTACCGTTTAATTTTCCGAACTCAACCAAGTTAAATGTCATGCCTGCATAAAGAGCTACTAATGAATACACTTTTAATGTTACTGTTGTAGCTTCTTTATTCTTTTCACGAAGCTTTTTCTTGGCTATTCTTAATGCTTCCGCTTGGGATTTCACCTCTTGTTTTACATTTAAAACACGGCCAGTCTTAGGCTGTTTTTTGGGTGTAAAAGTAGCAGAGATGGTTTTCTTTTTTACCGTATGTGTAACTTTGCAAGCTTTATACGTGTCTGTTAATGTACTCTCGAAGCTTCGCTCTATTACCTTAATTAAGTCGGTTTCTTTGCTTTTACGTCTGATGTAATACTTAGCTTCTTGTTTTTCGTAATCTTCCTCATTTAGAACGACAATGCTGTTATTTGCGATTTTTAAGCATAGACCCTCCTCTTTACATAGGCGATAGATAAAAGCTAAGTCTGTTTCGTTGTCTTGTTCAACACGATCCTTTGTAGGATTGTCTGAAGATTGCCAAACCAATTTCATACCATTTCTTTTCGAGATTTCAGCAAATACACTTTTTAATCTTACTTTTTCCCATGCCTTACTCTTTTCTTCTCCACGTAAACTGGACTTTTCGGATGTGGCCAATGCCATAATGGAAATCACAGATTCTCTACCATTAATCGTATCAACTTCAAATTTCCCGATTTGCTGTTTAAAGGAACTGTCTTCCCAATTCAATTTTTCGATTGTAGCTTGGATAAGAGAGCCTTTTGATGGAAACCAATCACCAAGCCACAACGCCTCTGTATCTTCCAATTCAATATTTAGATCATCTATTTCACCTGATAAATTATCTGTGTACGTCCAAGAGATTAAGTGCTTATTTAGTGTTTCTTTGATATCTTGATGATTATAGAGAATGTTGAGGTTTGTACTTTTGGCAAGTTTCGTACTCATAGTTCATCTTCCTCTCCTAACCATTCAGGCCTTTCTGTAATGTCCTCTACTGAAACTTCAGGAACGTTTAATAAAAGCCCACCTTCGAAAATTAAAATATCTCTACATTGAGGATTGGCTTCAAATAAAAGAGGAAGCAAATACTCGCTTCCCCACAACTTATATGCAATTAAATCCCACGTTTCACCTTGTATAGTTCGATAGCTGCTACTCAAGTGCAGTCCTCCTAGATGTAGTACCGCCTCCAGTTGGTACCTGCGCGTTATCAATACGTGTTTTAAGACTGTTTAAAGATGCAATTACAGCTTGTGTCGCCGTTTGAATACCTTGCATATTGAACATTCCAGTTGCCGATGCTATTGCTGCCGCTAGACTTGACATGTTAGATGTTGATTGATCAGTTGCTGCTTTAAGCGAATAAAACGATGTAACAAAGTCTGTACTTACTAATCCTGAATACATCGTTAAATTATTCATATTAGCAGCTGTGGTACTAGCACTTGTTTGAAGCTCTGTAAATGATCCCGTTAACATAGTCATAGTTTGGCCTACCAACGGAGCGCTTGTTGATATTGCTGTAAACGCTGTATTAGTGGTTACTAAACTTGTTGCAAGTGTAGTCATATTTTGACCTATCAGCGGAGCACTTGTAGCTATTGGTGTAACGGCTGTATTAGTAGTTTCTAAGGTAGTCGCAAGTTTATTGGCTGATTCATTTAACTTTGTAGTATCGATGGATTTAGCAGCTTCAGGACTCGCCTGTTTTGTTGATCCGGGTACTGGTGTCGGATTCTGTGCCAATGTTGGTCTAGGTGCCAACGTCCGCAACGGTTCTGGTGTACTTTTAGCAACTTCACCACTACCTCTTGCTGTATCTACAGCTTTTCCACCTAAGTATTTACCACCGAAATATCCTGCTGCTCCGCCAATTAAAGTGCCAATACCAGGCATAATCGCAGTACCCAATGCAGCTCCACCCCAGCCACCAAGACCACCACCTGCAGTTTCCCCAGCGGTTTTCACTTTATCACTTGATTTGAAAATGTCGCTTATACTTAAAGCAATGCCAACCGGAGCAACGGCTTTGCCAGCCCATTTACCTGCAGTCGATAAAGCCTTCCCGCCACCTTTGGCAAGGCCTTTACCTGTATCCCAGATAGATGAAAAGATAGACTTCTTCCCTTTACTACTGCCCGTTGATGTATTTACTGACGTGTTTTTGGAATTTTTGCCTTTACTTTTCTTTTTTGACTCTGTTGATGTAGTAACTAGATCGCCTGATTCTGTACCTTTTGCTGAGTCTTTCTTGTTCTCTTTCTTACCACCTTTACCGCCTCTTTTTTCCATAGCCCATCTACCGGCACCTATTGCGCCTTTCATGAGTATTCCGCCACCCAACATCCAAGCTGCAGCACCTAAACCTAAAGCTCCGCTAAAATTTCCCTCCATGGCACTCGATAATGCACCACTAGCAGCACCAGTTAATCCGGCAATCCACGCTTTCCCTGCGATTGTACCTAACTTAGTAAAGATTCTGCCCATCGCTTCTCCGCCCGAACCACCTAACCATGCTTCTGCTTTTTGCGTAGTCGTATCTAACATGTAATCAATTTTTTCACCAAAGCCCATATCGTTAAACATTTCGTATTTTTGAAGGTCTTTGTTGTATTGAACCATCATATTTTTAGCATCTGTAGGATCCATATCAGGTGTGATTTTTGGTTTAATCGGCTTTTGAGTGCTAAATGGCGCTGTAATATCTCTTAAAACCTTTGCAGTAGCTTTTCCTGCCTTCTCAATGCCACCCATGTTCTTTTCGATCATTGATGAAACACCATCAAATGTATCTTTTAATACATCAAGTGCTGGTGTAGCGAAAGCAATCTGAGCTGATTCTAACGCGCCAAACATTTGCTCTTTTGACCCTGCATAATTATCTTTCATAATTGCGGCTGCTTTTGCTGCAGCACCACCACTATTTTCAAGTGCTGTTGTCATTTCACTAAGTTTTTTCGGGCCAGACTCAAATAAACTCAGCATAGCTGTCGCTGCCTCTGTACCAAAGATAGTTGAAGCATATTGGACCTTTTGAGTATCAGAAAGCTTTGCAGTAGATTTTTCCCAGTCAGTAGAGAGTTGAGCTAGACTTTTAAAATTACCCTTAGAATCTACTGCAGTAATATTTAATTTTTTAAGTGCTTTTTCTGCTTCTGTTGGAGGTTTTGAAAGTCTTACTAAGGCCATACGTAAGGCTGTTCCGGCTTGCTCTCCAGCTAAACCTTTATCGACTAAAATACCTGTAGATGCTGCTAATTCCTCTAGCTTAATACCAAGCGTGTTAGCAACAGGCGCTGCGTATTTAAATGAATATCCTAAATCACCAACACCTGCGGCTGTCTTATTAGCACTCATGGCCATAACGTCAGCAACTCTACTAGCCTCACTTGCTTCCATCCCATACGCATTGATTGCAGACGTAACAACGTTTGAAACAAGAGTAAGATCTTCTCCTGACGCTTCTGTAGCTGCAATTAACCCTGGCATGGCTGCAATAATTTTATTCGCATCCATACCTTTGGCACCAAGTTCATCCATAGCAACAGCAACTTGTGAAGATGATAAACTTGAACTTGCACCTAATCGTAAAGCTTCTTTATTTAGAGCCTGCATTTCTGCCTTAGAGGCTTCTGTTTTAGCCCCTACCTTTGCCATCTGTGCTTCAAAATCGGCTGCTGTATTTAGAGAAGAAACAGCAACAGCAGTAGCAGCGACAGCTGAACCAACTGCTGCACCTCCTGCAACTGCTTTCGTTTTACTCATCGTATTATTATAAGTCGATTTCAGCGCATTAACCCTTCGCTGAGTGCCTTCAAGCTGTTTTAACTCGCGTGATAGTTTTGCTGTACTTTCGGCATATTGAGATTGATGTATAGTTCCTTTTCTATAATCACTGCCCAAGCGATTCATTTCTTGTTGTACAGCTCTTGCTCTATTGCTTAAATCCTTTAGCCCAGATGAAGCACTTTTAAATGAACTATTTAATGAGCCCCCGATAGCACCGTTTATCTGAACCGTTGTTTCAAACGTTTTAGACACTATCCTCAGCTCCTTCCAAATCATTTAATGCTTCAAACCATGCGTTTAATTCAGCTAAGCTTTCATTTAACCAAAATTTCATATCACCAGGAAAAGTCATACATAACTTTAAATAAATTTTTCTGAATTCTAGTGCCCCTTTATCACCTACCAAAGGATGAAAAAATTTCTTGTTTGGAACGCCACTTCTAAAAAATCAGCCGCATGCAATTTCTCTAAATCGTCTTCAATAATGCCAGATGCTCTTGATGCCAACTTTAAAACAACAGCTTGATTCCACAAATCATTAAAGCTATTACCATCTTTTCTTAATTCCTTATCGATTTTTAATATCTGACTTCCTGTCATTGTTGTAAAATCAAGCTTTACTTCATTTAAAAGCGCCCCATCATCAATTTCGATAGGACGCTTAATTTGAACCGTAATAATTTCCGGATTCTCATTTTCTGTTTTATTTTTATCCTCTTGATCGTTTAATTGCTCGTTTGTTTGTTGATCTAGTACTTGTTCATTTTTTTGTTCAGTTAAGTTTTCAGTTTTCATTTTTCTATCCCCTATCAATTGTTTTTTATATACCTAGTGCAGCACGTAATTTCTCCAAATAATCGACATTTCCGACACGATAAATATAGTTGATTTTATCAATCTCAACCAAAGGTTTGCCGTTATATTCCATTTTTAGATATAAAACTTCAACTTCTGATGACCCTTCATAAGCTGACCCTTTTGCCACCTTACCTAAATCATTATTAATTGGAATTCCACGTATAACGATACGGTTAACACCAAACTCATGTTTACCTTTTGAACCATCATATTCTTGATTTGCTAGTCGGAAATCTAGCTTAATCGCTTCTGGTTTTAAAAATTCTAATAGTTCATCATTAATTACCCGCCAGTTAATTGTGGCTTTCATTGACTCTAAGTGGCCAAAATTGGGGGAATCATACTCCCCCATAATCCCACCACCACTTACAGTTTCAGTTTTTGGATTTAATGGAGGTAATTGCAAATCAGACACCCCTTTTATTTCAGGACTGCCATTTGCATATACTCTAAAATCATTTAATTTCTCAGGGATTTTTGCCATGTTATCGTTCCCCTTTCTTAGTTAAAAATTGTGTCATAGTAAGACTTATCTACTTGTAATATGTTTTCAATTTCTTGCCCTGGTGTTGGTTCAGCTACAAAATAACGGAAAATTATTTTGCCGTTTGCTAACTGTTCACCTGGATTATCTTCCGCACGAGCTTCTACTCGTCCACCGATAATTGCTCCATCACCTTGCAAACCATTCATCCACATGTTCATCTCGTCAACAATTTCATCAACCATGCGTGGACGAATTGGACCATCTACTTTTTCCCAAGTTTTAAGTACAATTGTATTGCCAATGAAATTATGCATTATTCGGGTCGCATGGAATTTATCTTTTACGTCTGTAACATCTGGATAAGCAGCTGTGTAATTTCCCCATGTGACAAATCCATTTACAAAGTTCAATGCTGTTACAATACCTTGATCGTTTAAAATTTTTGCCTGGTTCGGTTCCAGTTCTACTTCTTCGTATTTGTCACCGTTTTTCACAACTAACTTATCGATAGGAATCGATTTATTTGATGCAGATTCATATGGATAGTTATTGTTGATTGCACAAACTTTTAAGACGTTACAAGCAAAATGAGTTGATAAGTGATACACTTTATCTTTTCTAGCTACTAGTGGCCAACAAAAAGCTTCTAGTTTACCTGTATAGCCGTTATCATTTTTCCAACCAGATACATCCGTAAACACTACAGTTTCACTTGTATCTGCATCTGTTAAAGCGAAGGACTTGAAATACGTATTTACAGAAGTTGCTTTTGCTCGCATGACTGCAGCTACGGTTGGATCAAGTGCAAACTTTGGTGCAAGGATTAGACTAGGCACCAGGCGTAAGCGTGGAAATACCTTATTGATACACTCTAATCCTGATGCTTTTCCTGTATCAACATCGTATCCACCGATAATTTCAGTGGCTGTAACAAGTGAAGGATCTAACATATCATATTCCGCTGTGACTGCTGTTTGGGGAGCTAAAAACGCGATTGTAACTAAACCAACATCATTAAATGACGCGATGTAATCTACATCTTCTTTTAACGTTTCATTGCTTGCTATCAACTTTAGTGACTTTTTAAGTACACCATAATTTTTTATCGTAGCTTTATTATTCTCGATTATTAACGTTTGTTCTGTAACACTCTTTTTATGCACTCCGGGATTTAGTACGTTAACAAAAATAAACGGCCCAACTTCATATTCAACAAACGCTGCATCTGCTACTTCACATAAAGTATAGTTGTCCCAATCCTTCGAGTACCCCAACTGCTTTTTAAAGTCCGTTAAAGATTTACACATTATAGGTTTATTTATATTGTCCATGCCCTCAACTAAGTTGACCGGCGCTGTACCAAAAACAACTGGTACGATACTAGAAACAACGGATGGTGTTCCAGGGCTTGTTGGTTCCTCAAACACACGAGATCCATGTGGCATATTACTTCACTCCCTCAAAGTATTCTATTACCTTTTTGTAAAACATCGATTCTACTGTTCCAGAATCATTCAAACGCATTTGAACATCGCTTAACTTCTGAATAGGTACAAATAATTGTTTAAAAGCTGGACACGCTTCAAGATGATTTTCTACGTGTTTCGGATAACCACCTTTAAAAACAGAAAAACGTTGTACCCCTTTTACGGGAGGTCCAACGTAAATTAATTGCTCATTTTCTTTTGTTTTTTTAACTGCATTGTCAACCTGTTCAGTTGATGCACCTTCTTTTTCTTTTGCCTTTTTAATTGCATCGCCAACATTTTCAGGCGATACCTTTTCAGATACTTCAATAGTCATCTAATACACTCCTGTCCCAAGCTACTGGCGGTAAATTGAACTGTACATCCATAACACCATGCCACATAGGTTTCATTTGTTCTTCAAATAACGTTGTACTCATTTTTCCTGTTAGTACGGCTGCACCAAATATTTGTTTTTTTCCTAATGCAATTTTTATTCTATTAATGACATTTAACGTGTCGCGCCAACCATGTTGCTCATCTTTGCTATATGTTCCAATAACTAATCTAAGTGTGGCGACATTCTCTTTATATTGTTCATCATCTTCATCTAAAAAACGCACAATGACAAATGGATAATCCTCTTGTTCTGTATCTCCACCTCTACGTGAAGATTTTTCTTTTGGAGGTAAATAGCCGTCATATACCGTAGGAGCTTTTTCGATATTTTCATCTTTGGTAGTTAATCGCATTTCTTTCAATTCCTCATTTAGAAATACAACTAGCTTGTCTATTAAATCGATATTTAACATTTAGGTCACCCTCTAAGTAATCGGTTTAGTTCATGCTCTAGACGTTCATCAAGCACCGTTTGGCCACGTTCAATTATTTCTTCCGCTATTTCATCTTTACCCATCATCTGTGCAATTGAAGGACCATATAACCCTTTGATTGGTAGTCGATTCTTGCCTACACGTGTAAATACATTTACATGTGAATTGCTCATTGTATTAACAAACCCATGCTTAATTACTTTTCGGCTACTGCCTTTTTTTACACGAGCTCGCACAATTACACTCTCTGGAGAATTAGGTGTAACATCAAATTTCATTAATGGTGTAACAGGACCACTTGCTCGAATCTGAGCAGATAAATTGCTAGCTGTTGCATTTCGTATTTTTATAAGTTTTTTTATATCTCCAGATTTCACGATATAATTTTTCCGTATTAATACACTACTTCTTGTTCTTGCAGCAGTTGCAGACCTGTTAATAGCTCTCACTAATATTTTTTTTGCTTCTTTTGGTGTTTTTTCAAATAACTTTTCAATTCTTTCAGCATTATCAACTCGTATTTGGATCATAATTAATCCTCCTAACTATCGTTGGCCGATAAAACGATTTTAATAATACCCATATCTTCTGAGGATTCTTCTACGTAATATTCATTCCCGTCTAAATCTAAAACATTACCAACTTTCGGGACGTAAAAATCACTACTTCTCACAAAAATTGTTTTAAAATGTGAAAACACTTCTTGTGCAGCACTAAGTTGGTCTTTCCCATAGCCTTTCAGTTCTTCAAGGCTAGTATCTTCAACTACTAAGCCTAACGTTTTCCCATCTAACTCATGTTCTTCTGCAAATTCATTGGCATTAAAAAAAACACTAGAAAGGTCTTTTTCTAATGCTTCCTTAAAATTCATATTTCCACGCTCCCTTAGTCCTCTAATTGATCTAAGAAATAAGCCGTTTTATCATTTTCCACAATTAAAGCAATAATATTTGATTTGCTAATGTTACCTTTCCATTCTAGTCCTTGTTGTTTAGCACCATCTTTTAACTCGTCTAATTCAAAGTTAAGGTCCAGCGTCTTTTCAATAGGTTCATCTTCCAGTACCTTGGTTTCAGTTGGTTCTTTAACATTTGGAATTACATTCTCATCCTCTTTTACAACTGCAGTAACAACACCTAATTTTAAAAGTCTAGCACTCTCTTTTTCTGTTATTGCAGATTCTGCGAGAAAATCACCTAAATAATATCGTTCACCATTATGACGTAATGGAGATAGTACTTTGTATCCTTTCATACAAACCCTCCTAGACTACTTTTGAAGTTAACCATGCATCTACATTTCCTGGCTTTGGGATAGGACGAGATGCAAGGCGAACCATTTTTTGTTCATTCTGATGATCAGCCCATATTTTAGGAACACGTTCACCTTCGTAAGTCATAAACTCGTCATTTTTCTCCATCTGTGTAATAGCACCGTATGCGAAGCCCGCGAAATTTTTCTTAGCTAGAATGACCGTATCAACAGGGATATATGGTTTTTCTTCTCCATTATCATCTAAATACCAATCGTCATAAGTATAGATTTCAACACCTAACCCTGGTAACTTACCGATGAAAGTTACAGCATCACTTTTAATACTTGGTTCAATATTACCGAAATTCATGTTCTTTTTATCAAACATTTCCTTGATAATAGGGTGATTGATAAATGCTTTTTCTGCATTTTCCCCAAGAATCAATGTATCAGGTGCTGCACCTGAATTTTTTGTTACTAATTTTCGCCATTCTTTAATATCTTGGTACGGATTTGAAACATATTCTTCCTCAGAATTTTGAGTATAGTTATCCCACTTGTCAGTACCTGATAAAGTGACACCTTGAGTAAAGTTAAAATCAAGTTCCTGTTCTACAAAACTATCAGGACCTTCACCAGTGTATCCCTTCATAATAACCTTACCGTTAATCAATGTTTGAGCAGCTAACCACTCTTCACGACGACTAATCATTTCATTTAATTCAATCAAATCATTTGCTAAAAGCTCTCGTGATCGTTGGGCTGGTGTTCTTGTACTAATTACACTCTCACCAGCTAAACGCTTTGTAATATCGTCAATTGTTAACGATTTTTGTGGAGCAATGCGTGGTGCAGTGTATTTTTCAGTACGGTAACCATTACGTTTAACTGTTACACCACCTGTACGAGGTGCTACAAAAGGTGCCATTTTTCGCTTTCCTTTTGTGTAATCGATCAGAACATCTTCAGTTGGGAATTTTTCAACTCCATTAAAAAAAGTGTCACGCAAGAATGTGTGCACTTTTGGCATTTGAGTAATAGCTTTTAAGATTGTAAGAGTTTTATATAGTTGCATGTTTGTTCCTCCTTAAATTGAAGCCTTTAAATAAATTCCTTTAGTGCGTAAAACATCATAATGAACAGATACTTTATCTGTACCATCTGTAAGTAAAGCATCTGAATTAAATGATCCTGAAATATAGGTTTCAGCAAAAACAGACTTACCAGGCTCACTACCTGTGTCAACGTCATCCGTCAAAATGGCATCTGCAAGAATTGGTGTTGTAGCTGTTGTACTAGCTACTAAATATTCCCCGTCACTGTCTTTACCAATGATTGTGCCTTGTAATAAAAGACCTTGGCCAGCTTTTAATTTAGCTGATCCTGTTTGAATGGGAAATGCAGTGTCATAGATTAAATTGCTTGGCTCGTAAGAACCCACTTGTTCATTTAACTTCATTCTTATTACACTCCTTTTGCAAAAATATTACCTAATGCCTCAGCCTCTTTTTCTACCTCATCCATAGGATTGGATTGAACCGGCGCATTAGAACCAGGAATTTTGTTTAATGGTGCAGCATCTTTTTGCATATTGATTAATTGATTTTGAGCTTGTTCTTTTTGAGCCTTTAAAGCATTAATTGCAAATTGTGCAGCTGGAATAGGCTTTTCGTATTTCGCATTGTTAACTAAGGCTTCATTCCCCGGTACTGCAATATCTTCAATTGCTTTGATTCTAGAGTTTTCAGCTTTTACCCCTTCTGCATACCCCATATTCTTCACTTGCTCAAATAGTTCCGGATGTTCATTTTGTAACGTCTGTAAGTCCATAACATCATTTCCTCCATTATCTTTAACTTTATCTTTATTTTCATTTATTAAATTGTTAGCTTGATTTACAACATTCGCTGCAGGATCTCTTGCCATTTGTTGCCTTACTTTATCAATGACTTCTTGAGGTATTACGCTGTTAATGCCTAAATCAGCAACCGCATCGACTTCTTTTTCAAACATAATTGCATCTATAAATCCATGCTCTTTAGCTTGTTGAGCTGTCATCCATGTTGTTTTATCCATCATAATTTTTAATTCATCACTAGATTTACCTGTTTTTGCAGTATAGGAATTAATAATCGAAGCATTTACATTTTTCAAGAACTCACTATTATCATCCATTACTTGATAATCACCATGTGCACCATTTGCTGCATTATGAATCATCATTTGTGCAGTAGGCGACATCATAACATTCGTTCCTGCCATTGCAATTACAGACGCTGCACTTGCAGCAACACCGACAATTTCGACATTAACTGTACCAGCAAAAGATTTTAGCGCAGTGTAAATTTCAGAAGCACTAAAAACAGAGCCACCCCCACTATTTATCACAACCTGTAAATCTTTATGGTTGTTTTTAATAGCCTGGTCGATAGAGTTTATTACCTTCCCGGGGCTCACAGCTGGAATACCAAAATAATCGTATATCCATTGATCACCATCGTTAATAACAGGTCCTTTAATTTCCACTCTCATTATTCTTTCTCACCTCCTTCATCTGATTTGTCAGATTGAATATTTATATTTACAGGTGCATTAAAACCTGCTTCATTTCGCAACTGTTCCTCACGTTTTCTCAATTCATGATTACGGAAGAAATCAGTTCCTGTTAATTCTTGTGCTTCTCGGGTACGAGTGCTCAAATCTGATTCAATACGTAAAATTGCCGCTTCTACTTCTTTTTTAGGATCTAATTGACCTTGTGTTGGTCCATTCCATTCTGCACTACAATATGCTTTTCGAATTAAAGGATCATCAAAAAAGCCAGGTGCATGTATACGTCCTTTTAAAACTGCTTCTGCAAGAAACTCTTCATAAATAGGCTGGCAAAAGTTTTTAGCTAACCACATTCGACGCTTTTTAAACATTTTCCAGGCTTCAAGTAAAGCACCTCTTGACGCTGAATAGGATGAAGTAAAGTGTTTCATTAATACTTCATAAGGAATCTCTAAAGCAACCCCTATTTGACGAAAAATAGCTGTTGTAAAAGCATCAAAATTTGGGTTTGGTCTACCTGGATTAGATTCTTGAATTTTTTCTCCTTCACGAAGAAATGTGACTGAGCCATTTCCGATGTTTATTTTTGAATCATCTTCCTCAAAGTCGTTATCTTCTTCCCCAAAACCTCCACCAAACTCGTTTTGCGACGAAGCTTCTGTTGTAATAAATACTGAATACATACCGCTTATTACAGCTGCCATTAATTCAGCATCTGTATATCGATCAATTTGTTTTAAGCCTTCGATAACAGGTGCTAAAATCGGTATTCCACGACGTTGTTCTGGACGTTCTATATCTAATAAATGAATAACATTTAAACGTCCAGAGAGCTTTCCATACTTTTCAACTCGCTTCCAATCATTTTGACCAGTTAAAGAGCTATTTGGATGTTTATCTGCAATGTGATAGGCAATAACCTCGCCTGTTGAATCTATCTCTACACCATTGATTAACCGTTCTTCATAAAATGTATTGATCACTGGATTACAAATCCTATCAGCTTCAATTAATTTCACTGTAAGTTCATACAATGACCCCACCCTTTTTTTATAGGGCAAAATTGCAAAACAATCTCCCGAAGCTAATGTCGATAAAAGTGCCAATTGTTGCAATTGGCCGAAGTCACACATACGATTCGCATCACAATTCTTCGAATCAGCCCAACATTCAAATTCGCGCTCGATTGTATCCTCAAGAGCTTCAGATTCTTCTTGTGAAAGGCCTAAAAAATCGCCGTCAATTTGAGCGTTTAATTTCAGCTCATAACCGACGACGTTGGTTACTATGGATTTTAATGATCCACTAGCAATAGGCGCACCCATATATAAATCTCTGGAACGTTCGCGCATTTTTTCAACATTACGTTCTATATCATCAATCGGATCACTTAAAGAACTAATCCAACCTACAACAGCACGTTTTGTACCACTTGCTGCATGATTCCCATAGCCTGTATTTGTTGGTACAACAGAATTTATAGGTAATTTTTGATCAGATTCTTTTTTTATGTTCTCAATTTCCACGCTTTTCACCTACTTTCTAACAATCCCAGGGAATAAATTGTTTTGTTCTTCGCATCCGCTTGCCTTTATTAGTCATTTCAAGCTCAGCAACTTTATTTTCCCAAAAGGTAATTCGCTTAGCGACTTCAGATAAATTGGCTTTTGTTAAACTTCGATTACTTATTGTGTAACTTTGTGCATTTGCAATAGCACGCTCAGCTTCTAACCAGATCCTTAGATTTTCTTGAGCTTCCCCTAATGTTATAGCCATCAATAATTTACCTCCCTTACTCTTTTTCTTTTTTTCTTAACTCCATAAATACCAGCATATTCTTTTTCAAAGTTCGGATTTACTATTTCGATGGCTGCTGTATTATACACACGTAAATCAAACGGTTCGTTTCGAGCGCGTTTCTTGACCCATATATGATAAGGTCTCCCTTTTTCATGACGTGTTTCCAGCTTCTCAGCTGTTAAACCAAGAAAATAATTTAGTTCATAGCCTTGTCCTTTTGGGAAATGACAATAGTTTGGACCAAATTCATCTACCTGAAGGCTGGAGAGAACACGTGCCTTCCCATCATTAACACCAAGGCGAACAAGTAGCGTTTTCAATGGTTTTGGTCTTGATGTACCTGCTAAAAGTGGAATGTACTCACCTTTTACCGCACTTGCGCCCTTAATAGCATAAATTCGCCGCGCTTCCCTAGCTTTTGTAAAACGGTAGACCTCCTGTGTAAAGTGACCACCTGAGTCTATGCAAGTACAAGTTATGCCAAATTGTTTACCGTTTGATTTGCTCCAACGTTTTTGGAGCCATAAATCAAGCTGCTGCCATGTTTCTTCTTGTTTCAAATCTCCATATAAAACATGATATTCAATCCCCCATGACTCTCGACCAGCGCCCCAACCGACCACTTCAATTTCAAATCGATCGTCTTGGACGTCGACAGCAGCAGTTAGCACTTTAACCGGGATTGGAACTTCGGCATCATATTTTTCACGACGTTCAAATAGAATATCTTCATCGACAGTTGTTCCTTGTTCTTCCCATGACTCACCTAAAACGGTGTTCTTCCATGTTTTCAACTTTTCCAGTCCGTCCCGTTTCGCTTCTAAAAAATCTCTCACGATTTTCTCCCACGTTACCCATGGACTGGCAAATTGGTTCAAATGGAAGCCACGACGGCGTGAATGTTTCTTTTGTGCAATCCATTTACCTTCAGCACGCTTCCATTCACGTTCGCTATGTAAACACCCACATTCATTACAAGCATGATTTACTTCATCCACAATAAATTCGTTATCTTCTGTTTTATGATACTCGAATTTTATTTGCTCCCATTTAATTGGCTGGAATGTACCACATGAAGGACAAGCAAATGACCACTGCTCCATCGTACTATCTTCATACAACTGCTCAATTCGCGAAGTACCTTTATCAAGTGGCGTCGATACATAAACATGCTTACGATTAGATGGAAAAGTTGTTGTACGCATTTTTGCTAAATTAATCGGATCTCCCTCTTTACCAGCAGACACCGGATAACGATCTACCTCGTCACATAGCAAAATTCGAATTGGTCTACTTGATAAAGACTTAGCTGCATTTGCACCAACAATGGCAATTGAACCACCCAAAAAGGCTTTTTCATCGATTGTGTTACCTGCGTTTTTTGCTACTTTATCACGTAATGCCTTACTTGCTTGAATCATCGTGGAGAGCCTTGTTGTTGAGAAATATCGAATTAATTTTTTGTTTGGCAGCATGAACATAATTGGACATGGATCATAATCTATGTGATAACCAACCATGTTCAACATAAACTCTGTTTTACCAACCTGAGCTGATGCCATAATCGCTACTTCTTCAATGTCTGAATCTGTAATACAGTCCATGATTTCTCGCATATATGGTGCACGACTTGTACGCCAAGGACCCGACTCAGCAGATGTATCAGAAGTCAAAATACGATAATTATCAGCCCACTCTGAAACTGTTAGATTTGGACGTGGGGACCACAGTTGCGCTAAATCTTTAAATAAATCGATTGTTTTTTCTTTAACCAATTTATTCGCTACTTTCTTTTTCAAAAAGTTTAGGCGAATAATCTACTAAAACGTTCAAAGTATCTGCGATTTCTTGATTTAAAATTTGTTCAATCGTTTTAGAAGATTCACCATCCAACTGCGGGCTAATCCGTGTTGGTAATGACAATAATTTCGATTTAGCGCTTAAAATCATATCACCCATTACCAGGCGGACATCCTCTGCAGCGTGTAATTGCCCTCGTAATTGCCGCACTTGTAATTCTGTTTTTTCTTTCTTTAAAATTTCATGCTCAGTTTTAACATCAACATGACGTGGCTTCCCTTCTTCCTCTTTACCACCTGAAGCATGCTCAATATAAGCGAGAATATTTTCCGCCATATTGTATTTTCCACGGCCGCATTGTGTGAGTACACCATCACGTGTTAACTGACGAATCCATTGCGGCGTTTTTCCTACCAATTTTGCAAATTCACTTGTTCCAATTTCCAAAGTAGTAAGGTTATCTACTTTCGCTTTTGATTTTGTCATATCTCACACCTCACTTTCGCTTTTATGCTTATATCCCCGCTTCATTTTCCAAAATATTAGATGAAGGATTTTTTTCAAAGTTGTAACTTTCAGCTCCCTCAAGCGAAAGCGAAAGTAAAATTTTTCGAATAAAAATAGACCACTTTTGGGGCTCGCAAGCCCCGCATGCAATAAAGGCCTCAGAAGGACCCAAAGATTCTAGAAGGATTTCCCAACAAATTGTCGAATTTTCTTATTTAGGAGGTGATATAATGGCTGTTAATGCAGGTAACCATCGTGATGGTGCAGTTACAGGTCGTAGTCAATTCAAAGGACCTAATGGTAACTACATCAAACGCGATACAAACACAGGACGTTTCATGGACCAAAAAACTTCTGGTGGGAAGTTTAAAGGTGTACGTACAGAAAAAAAGAAATAGTCCTAACCTTTCAAAACATCTACTAATTGTAGATGTTTTTTCATTGACCATCTTCTCAGGCATAATAAAAAGCCACGACTCATTGTGAGTGTGACTTCTTCATAACTACATCTGAAATTAATTCAATAAGCATTTTTGTACTATCGGTAAGATAATACTTGTGTACATATCCATCCTTATCAGTTGGTGGATTTAATATTTCTTCAATATCTTCTTTCCGTAAATGAGAAAAGTATACATCTGGTCTAGTAATATAATCTTTTACTTCCTTCATTAGTTCTGTTAGTTGATATTTATCCATTGTATTTACTCTCATGTGCCATTCCTCCAACATGTACTGTTATAAAATATAATAGCACAAATAAGAACAGATGTTTCTATAATTTTCAAAACAAAAGACCGCACAAGTAGTACGGCCTCATGCTGAACTGAATGGAGGTTTATGGCTTGTGATGTAATTATCACATTACCATCATATAACGGATTTTCAATACTTAACATTGGTTTAACTTAAGGTAATATTATGTGAAGATTATACCGTATAGTTTTCAGCGAATGATACCATACGTCTTATTTGTGCATGCTTATTATAAATATATTGAGAGCTATATCCTAATTCCTCAGCTACTTGCTCCAACGTTTTATGCTCAATGTATTTGCCAATTAATATTCTGTGTTCAAGTCCTTCAAAGCTCTTTACTAACTTTTTTATATTAAATAGATTATTCATCTTATGGGCTAATTCCCATTCGATCTGTTCAATAACATCTTCTACTTTACTTCCTTGGCTATCAGCATTTAATTTCACTTTAGCTAAATCACCTTGTACCCAACGTTTCAATTCTGTTTTCGTTCGTTCTAAATTAAGCTCTAAATATGCAATTTCATATTCAAGCTCTCGATAATCCTTGAGCCATGCGAATTTACTCACATTATGCACCTACTTTCAATAAAGGTTACAAATTGTGTTACAAAGAGTTTCAAGATATACGTAACCTTCTAAATGTTGATATATCAACGTTTTCATATTTGCGGTTACAAATATACAGATTTTTAGGTGTGTTTTCTTTATATATTTTTTTATTTCTTCTTTTTTCTCTTTATTTATTTTTTATATACTTATATCTATTATTTATCTGTAACAAAAGAAATAATATATAATATAAATATATATATAATAAGGGTTTGTAGAGGTTACAGATGTATTTTTTAAATTGTAACCGTCTTTCTATCAAAAACATGTATAAACCCTTAATATATAAAGGTTTGTGATAGGTTACTGATATTCACCCTTATCCCGTTACCTCATCCGTAACTTTTTTATAGACACGTACGGAATTTCCCATAACTTTTACTACCTTCGATTCCCAACCTTCCTTCTTCATACGACGACCGAACTCGGTATTTCCAGCGGGTTTATGCCCTTCTTCTTCACAGTAGACCACGTACATGGCATATACATCACGCGTGCGCTTTTCTTCAATTTCATCACTATAATAATGTAAGAATGAAAGAGCACTATCGGATTGAATGAAATATTCAATGGTCTGTTGTTCAATTGTGGCTGAATCAGATAGTTTATTACCGTTTTGGCGTATTCTTTTAATTCCTTCGAGTGCTAATCTTAAAATATAAGATTTAGCTGCATCACTCGAAAGTTTTTCATCTAAATTTTCATCGATAGCTTTAACCTCAGCATCACAAGGAATTACAACTAAACGCCGACCTATACCGCCAGATTTATCTTTGAATTGTGGCATCTTGTTACATGTAAAAATAAGTGTTGCCTTTGAACGTATGGTAATTGGGCTCGAGTAGATTGGTCGCAACATAACTGGATCACCAGACGCAAGTGTTTTAAAGTTGGCAGACTTGTCCAGGTATGAAGCATCTATATCATCGGCTATGTTCATTAATTTACCGGACATACCGTATACGGCTGTATCATCATCAAATTTATCTAATGGTACGTTTGTTTCAAGTCCATTGGTAAATGCAGTTAACATTTTTAATAATGTTGATTTACCATTGTTCCCTTTTTCCGACTTGTAAAAGAATACTTTGTGCGGGAACCCTTTGGTCATTAAAATATGGCCAAACATTTCTTCTATCACATTCCTTAAATCTTTTCGATTACAAGTGAAGAAATCCAAGAATTGATCAACATGTTCGTCATAAGCTTCTTCATCATATTGAACATCTAAATAATACGGTGTAAAACCTGCATCGATTATTATAGGATCACCATCATCGATAATCACACCGTTAGGCAGCTGAATAACAAAATCGTTATCCTCTACAACATTCGATTTAATTTTAAATAGTTCAAGCAGCTGCTTATGCTGAGCTGGCTTTAATTTAATATTTTTGTCTATTTCACGCAGTAGTTTATTAGAATCGCTAATATAACGGTCCAGCTGCTTAAAATAGATTTGATTGTTGTAATAATGGAGATCTAAACGTTTAGCTAATACTTCACTTGTCATGACCATATCCTTTGGATTAAGCCATTGTTGCGAACTAGGTGCTGGCTTTTTATCTAAAACTGATTTGATCGTATTATTTAACTCATCATCATCCATTGCTTCAGCAAATACTTTGGTATTAATGAAGGTTGCAAGCACCTGCAGCGTTTCGTTGTCGATCATATCGGTGCCATACTGCTCTAACGTAGTGAGCAAATGACTATATATTGCACTATTGCGCCCTTGCCCTTCTTTAATGCCTAGTAAATTATGTTTTAATTTAGAAGGATACAAGAGCAAAGGAAGCTCTGGTAACGTACTCACATCTTCAAGATAATGAGCATTTTCCATTGGTCGAAGCTTGCCATTTTGCTTAATCGTAGCCTGTGAGCGCGTGCCTGTTTTATAATCGACCTTTAATCCGGCCACCGTTGTTTTATCTGTATAGTTTTTGATTGGTGTGGTCATTCCCTCGGCCTTTGGACGTTTATACCAAAGGTGAAAGCCTCGACTTGTTTCCACACGTAAGGTTGGATATACAGTATAGATGTATTCAGCTGCATCTGAGCGTGTATCAAAATCCACGACCACTATATCTTTTGTTAAAATGACACCAGCATCTTTATAATTTTTGTGATCCGTAGAAAATATGTCGAATGAGTGTTTAGGCTTCTTTTCTTCTAGCTCGATATAGCGCAATGGCTTTATTGTAGACTTCAAACCGTAGCACCTCCTTTCCTAAGCGAAACTTCCATGGTATTATTTACAAAAAAGCATAGGAGCTCGTTATGGATATTTATCAATTTATTTCATCACTAGTTAAATCGTTGGCTTGGCCAATTGCACTTATTGTGGTTATTCTAGTATTAAAAAAACCTATTAATAGTTTGTTCTTAAATATTTCAAAGCTTAAATATAGTGATATTGAGATAGATTTTGACAAAACTTTAAATCAGGTTGCAAATAATCTTGATGAGGCTACTAGCAATGATGTTCCCAATAAAAGTGAGAAAATACAAGAGGATGATAGAATCCTCTTTCTTGCGAAAACCTCGCCATCTGCTTTACTCAGTATGGCCTACTCTGAACTGGAACAAGAGATTAATAAAATCGTTAATGACCTTGGAGTAAAACACGTAGGAAAATTAAGATTCATAACAACAGCAAAACTTGACTTACTAATAGACCGTGGATATATTAGTAAAAATACAGCAAATTCCATTATGCAATTAAAGAGACTAAGAAATGAAGCTGTTCATCTCAATTCTTCTGAAACACATATCACTACAGAAAATGCATTAGAGTATTATCAGCTTTCACAAGCAATAATTTCTAATCTTCAACCGACCCTAGATAAACAATTTTTTAAGCCAAACTGAAATTCAGTTTGGTGTTTTTTATTCTTCTATATCATCAATACTCATTTGCTGAGGTTGTATTAATAAAGAAACATTCGTACCTGCAGCTGGATAAATAGCATTTACTCGGTCTACATCCTCAGTTGCTACATTAAATTTGAGTACTGTCTTTTTATTGTCACGCTGTAAGTTTACAAATTCAGCTTGAATCGACTCATAGGGTCCCTCATCATCTGAAATTGTTAAAATGGTCATTTTACCTGTTAACCTTAATAAATCAGCCGCGTGTTTCGTTTCATCTGATAAAATATGAAACATTAAAACTTCTTTTTTATCATCCTTTTGCATTTTCTTGAAAAGAACATTAATTTGAATATCATTTGTTTGTACTGTTGTTTCTGTTGTCATGGGAAACACTCCTTTTAAAATAATGTCTGTTGCTTTGGTCCATGTGTAGCAGCCATCGGATTTATCCATAATATTTCTTCACGTACTGCTCCTGCCTCAGCCATTACTGTTCGAACCTCTCTTCTCCAATGAGATAACCTGTTATCATATATTTCATGTGCATATCCACTTAGTAATACCGGTCCAGGATGTGCATCTAGTGCTTCCAAAAGTTCAATATGGTCACCGATAGTCATTTCGTGTTTATAATGACGTTTTGTACGTGTTTCAATGATGTATGGTGGATCAGCATAAACAAGTACATCATTCCTCGCATAACGTTCTAATAATTTTATTGCTGGTTGATGTTCAATCTGAGCCTCTTTCAATCGATCTGCAACAAGCAAAATCTTTTTTGGAAGCTTGCTCCACTCTTTAGCTGTATCTGGACCGTTTGCAGAAATAAGGCTCCTCCAACCAGTTCTGTCACTTGTTTTTGCCCCTATCGCTTGCCAGCAACGGACTAAAAATCTTCTTGCATCTTCGATTGGATCCGGATCCATTTCATAAGCAGAGTAATACTCTTCACGAGATAACGGAGTGAAATTAATAAGTTGTGCCAGTTGGTCCGGATTATCCCGGATAACTTTAAACAAATTCACTACTTGGCTATCCATATCATTAATTGTTTCAATTGCTGATTTTTCTTTATTAAAGAATATTGCCCCCGATCCGAAGAATGGCTCTAAATACGTTGAATGCTCTGGCATATAACTAATAATCCAATCAGTCATGCTCCACTTTGAACCAGGGTAATGTAAAATTCTTGGTACGCCCATTTAGTATCACCTCACACAAATAATTGTTTTTGAATCATTTTCACGTACCAATTTAAATCGATTTTTCGTTTCTCAAATTGATCAAGTGGACCATTCCATACAATAGCTTGCTCTGGGCTATTAGAAACCTTTTGGTATTTTTCATCACGTACTTTATAAGCACCACCACGCTTTGGGTCATTCGTTGCAAAGATCCTATTTACTTTCTGCAGTGGTTTCATTTTCATTTGGCCATCCTCAAATACCTCACAAGTCAAACCCTCGAATTTCCCTTGTTTAGCCACCAATTGAAAAGCAGTTAAATCTTTCTTGAACATATTAATGACCGTTTTTTGAATGGGTATATCATGCATGTAGTAATTGACAAGGGCTGTATCTATGATGGATAAACTATTGCGTTCCCAGGTACCACCTTCAAAGTTTTTCATAATACCTTTTGCTACGATTTTCCCATCAGAATAGCGTATACAATAATTATTGGCATCACGTTGAGCGATTTTATTAATCTCGTTTATTTTGAAAGTTATTTCATAGTGTTTACTAAATCGATTAATAATCTCATCGATAAATGGCCGAAATGACTTGTCCTCATATTTAACAATTAAGCCGTCTGTATTTGATTGAATGAGCTCTATAAAAGGCTCTAATAACACAATCAAATGCGTAAGAATTAATTGGCCATTTACTACGATGTTGTTAAATTGTTGCGGATCAAATAGCGCATTGAACTCTGACTTGCAAGCACCTACTGCAGCATTAAGTAATATCTTATATATTTCCTCTTTTGTTTCCCCTGCAGCTTGATACTTTAATCGTTCCTGGTATATCTTTTCGTATCTTTCAGGCATCTTTGCAGCTCTACTTATAAAGCCGTTATTGATCTTTAATGTTGGAAAATAAGATTTCGCATCGATGTGAATAAAATACCCTTCTCCTAAATAATTTTCTTTCGCTGCATGTAACCCTCCGAAGCCATACGTATGAATTAATCCAGCAAGTTTGTATTCAAATTGTCGTTTCTCTAAATCCGTTACGGATCCACCTTCTAAATAGGAAATATGGATATTGTTATAAAAATCAACAACGGATTTTGGTAATTCATTTATTTTGAGTCGCTTGTCATAGCTGAGCTTTAATCGATCTCGCTTATGGCTCTTAATTTTGAATGCTTTCAATACTGAAGATGCTAAATTTGCACGTGTCTTTTTCACATCAGATGGATGTAATTTGAAAGTCTCAATAATTTCAAATTTAGAAGTGAAATAATCTTCACGTTTTTGAAAAGCTTCCCCGGTTGCTCTTACATCGTTTTCACAGTAATTAAAAACCGTTTCAACTTCCTCTGGTGACAATGTTTCTTGTTCAAAATCTACTGGTGTTTCAATTATGTTCATACCTAAGTTGGCCATTGCTTCTTTTAATGAAAGTCCTTTATTTATAAGCTCTTGCTTCACGTCCAGGGTAAGAAAACCACAACTTACTTTCCGTCTAAAAGTACTGTCTATAATTTGTTTACTAATTTCATATGGGTTCTGGTCCGTTAATATCGCCCATAAAATGATGTCGTCATAGTGATAGTTATTGAAGCCAACAAGAATATCTTTTGAAGAAAGAGCGCTTTTTAGGCGCTCTTTATCGTTGTGTACGCGTATGATTCTATTGTTGGCCAGATTTAAGATGACGCACATCCAATCGTTAGGGAAAACCTCAAAATCATACACTTTGAACATATTAGAATGGCTCCGGTTGACTTAATGAGAAGTTAACAAATGTACCATTTTTAGATTTAGAATGCTTAATATCCATTTCGCATTGGGTACCCAACGCTTCTTTAAATGCATTGACTAAATCTGTCTCAGGTGAACCAAATACAGATGGATCTAATTCAATATCAAGGGCCGATGCACATTTCATCGTTTGTTTTAATGCACGTTCCATCATTTTTTCGGTGAAGAAGATCATTCCAAAATGTTTACGATTTTCATAGCCTTCATTTAAAATTTCAAGGTCTAGTTGTAACCATTCTGTACCTTTATCATTTACACGCCACTGTACCTCTGAAAGTACAACATCATATCCACCTTCTGGTAGTGCCTCATAATCATCTACCGGTGATGTTTTAGGATCAAATCCCTCTGCTAATAATTTTTGAGCCATAGCTGCTAAGTTACTCATATTCTTCGTCTCCTTTGGTAATAGTGATAATAATTTTTTACATTGTTCTTTATCAAACATACCGATATGTGCCATTTCTCGGGTTAATCCCATCATATCGGCTAACTGTTCATAAGCTTTTGAACGACTAATTTTTCCAAACTTCCACCGTACATCAAATCGTGCATGACATAATTTACGTAGTTCTCTCAATTCGGCGTTTGCCATTGTTCCAAGTTGTGTTTTACCTCGCCCATGTGTACCTACCCTAGCATCACATGGCCTACATACATATACGTTGGTACGATAATTCGTGCCATAAAAATCCTTTGAACTGATAAACTCAGCCGGTTTATGACAATATGGACAAATCATTTAGTACGTGGAGCTCTCGGTGCTCTTTGAGCTCCAGGTTTTGCTGTACGTGGTGCTTTTACTGTTGTGTTCGGTTCATTGGCTGGCGGTGGGTTGTCATTTACATATTGTTCGATGTTTTGTTTTTCATAATCTTCTTTAGTACGCGGATCATAGATGTCTTTGTCTAAGAAATCTAATGACTCACCTTTTTCAACTTTGATAAATTCTCCTGAGCCTTCATGTTGAAAATACATTGTTTCAGTTGCTAGGTTATCGTTTGGTTTTACTGTAACTGACACACTGGAACCATCTTCTAACTCAACTGATACTTTCTCAGCAATTTCAGTTAGTGTTTTCTTTTCTTCAACCTTATTCTCAGTTTGTGGAACTGCAGCAGAACCTTTATCGAAAGCACCAATTACAGAATCTAAGATTTTTAAGATACGCTCGTCCTCAATCCAATCACGTTGATAATTTTTACGGCGATCCACTACACGGCGAAGATATTTTTTACCGATTTTTTGACACATGATGTTTAGATCACAGTTGCCATTTACTACGTTTAAATCTTTGTCACCTAACGATGGAATTGGCTTTTCTAAAGTACCTTCAAGCTTTGTTGCATATCGACTAATATAGATAACATTCATTGGCAAGGCTTTAAGACGTACCACAATAGACGTAATGAAGGTTTTACGTAAGCCCCATCCTTTTCCGTATGGAACATCCCCAACATAATCAACGCTATTTTCTTCACAAATTGCTTGTTCAATCAGTGTGATTAAGTCATCCACTACATCGATAACAACAGTTTCAAACCCATGATTACCTTTTTCTAAATCTTTAATGAGCCCTAACATTTGCTCAACTACAGATACCTTAATTTCGCCAGTCTTTGGATCGCGCTCATTTTTCAAGTCTACTGACGGTGTTTCAATTTGTGCTGCATTTCCATCTGTATTAAAAATAACTGGATTAGGATACTCGCTCGCAAGATACGATTTCCCATTCATTGTTGGTCCCCAGATGAAATAATTACGTGGTGTTTCAATAGTTTTCTTTGGTTTATTTGGTGGTAGTGCCATGATTATTTAGCCTCCTTAGTTTTTTTCATAGATACTTTTGTATAGCCCTTTTTAGGCGTGACCTTTTCAAACCTTTTAGCAATGCGTGGATGTGATTCACGTAAAGCTTTTGTATCTATTGTTGTGGATTCAGTTGGAAGCACCAAGGTAATAGTGCACAGATCCGTTTCAAATGACTTCACTTTGTGGTCCATCATTAATTGATATAGCTTGGATTTCATATCCTTATATTGCGCCTCAATTTCTTTGAACGATTGAATTTGCAGCTCAAATTTTTCTACTTCACTAGCAACAATAGCAATCTCATTTTTTTCTTCTAAGGTAATAGAATAAAATTCAGCCTCAGACATTTCCGGAATTTGATTTAATGCCCCGCAGCGTTTCCAGAACAACTCAATGGCTTGTAAAATTTCATTTATTTTCGATTCATCACGATGTACAACTTCAATTTGTAAACGCTCCGGATCAAATTCAGCATCAAAGTTATCTGGACGTTCATAGAGTGCTAACCAAGCTGCAGGTAAATTAAATTCATTCATATACAGTTGCATTTGAACTTTATAAACATCCATTGTTGGCTTTTTACCATGTGTTTTAATTTCAAGTAATAATGATTCGTCATAATCAGCCCCGTCACAATTGCCGCGGATACGACTCTCTTTATTAATAACTGTATCCGGTTGGAAATTCGTTTCGTTTATTACGTTAATGTAGTCTCGAATTTGTGGCTCCATTGTTTGGCCATATACTGTGTATTCATTTCCTTCAAACACAGTTGGTACTACGCCAGTTTTTTCTTTCGCAAGCTCAAATTGTGATTTGTATTTACTTAGACCTAAAATTATTGGAACATCTGAACCACCTACAAAGGTTTGGCGGTTTTCAGTGACGTTTTTATCATCTGTTTGGAACATTTATTTTTCCCCTTTCAGAGCTATCGCTATTTTGTTGTGTATTTCTTCTACTTGTTTTAAGTAGTTTTTCAAACCACTAGCGCCTTTTCTATCAATGAATAACTCTTTGTTAACGATTAGTTTTAAAGCGTTCAAAATGGTATTTGAATAGCCCTTAAATCGCCACTTAGATGTTGTCTTTTTGGTTGTTGGATTAAAGACTTCTTCGAGGCGTTCAATTTGTACATTTAAGCTGTCATACTCTTTAATCCGTACATTTCCAAGGTCAATGAGTACAGCTTTTTCTTTTGTTTCAGCCATTACTCATTCACACCTTCGATTTTGATACCTAACGTGTATAAAGTGTGACTTATGCCAGCTTTCATTCCTCTGTCATACGTATCTTGATCCAGTCCTTCATAAAATACCTTTAAATTTTCTTCTGGAGTAGGAACAACCTCATAACCATAAGCTAACAACTCAGCAACTATTAACACTTTTTCAGAACGCTCTTTATCAGCGCCCATCCATTTTTCTAATTCTTGCATTGCATCAGCTACTGATTGAGTAACCTTTCTTTTTACATTTTTAGCCACACATTTCACCCCTCCATATACTTCACAAAAAGCTCGTCCGTGAAGTCTTTCTTTGTTTTCAAAGCACCATATATTAATTCCTCAATCGTATCTTTTGTAATGAAATGATAGACTGTAACTTTTTTATCCTGGCCATTACGATATGCTCGACCTAATGACTGCTCATAATCTTGCAAACTATAGGTTGGTGTATAGAAAATAACAAGGTTTGCATATTGTAATTCAATACCTGCAGCACCGGCCTGATATTGAACAAGCGTTACACTTCCTTTTAATTTGGACCATCGATCGCGTGGTGGTAACTCTGATTTCTGACCACTAACCTCAAACACTTTTTTCTTCAACTTAGCCAGTAATAAAAGCAATGTTTCTTTTTCAGCTTTAAAATTATAGAAGATAATAATGTTTTCGTTGGTACCTTCTGCAAGCATTTCGATATATTCAAGCTTGTTCTTTTGATTGGCGTAGAATCGCAAGCCTTGTGCTAGTTTTGGATACGTATCATAGACAACCTTCTCGCTACCAACCTCTAAAATACGGTCTTTCTTAAGCTTCAAATACTCAGTGGATCGCTTGAAAAATACATCTTCAATCACCATCGGCGGAAGGTCCAAACAATCATCTTTGGAAAGCTTCACACTAAAGGATTGATACATTTGCTTGAGTATACTTTCACGGTTCCAACCAACAACCTTATTAACGCGGCGTTTACCAAGATATAAGGTGTCGAATATACCAAACTCGCGTTCAAATTGCGTTTTATTTTGAGCCAAATTAAACATAATAAAGTAATTAATCGTATCGACCCATCCGTTACTAGATGGTGTGGCAGATAAAAGAAGAAAATACGTACTTGCTTTCACTAAGTTTTTAGCAGCCTTACCACGCTGTGATGAGGATGTTTTTACATAGTGGCATTCATCGAAAATAACGAACCAACCTTTGTAATTCTTCCAATCACTAGCAATCTTGCCGTAACTTAATAGGTCATAATTTATTTCAATGCCGTAATAGTTAACAATCGTTTGAATATCTCTATCCCATCCACCTTCTTTAATTTTTTGTGGTGGTGCCACAATCAAAAGAGGTTCACCGTTGCTATGAAGCAAATAATGATGAATAGATAAGATGGTTTTACCGGTACCCGTATCAAGTGCATAGAGCCAATTAGGTTTAGCAGCTTTTAATACTTCTTTTTGATACTCATATAACATGGAATCGGTCGAGATTAATTCGGACATCTTCGACGCTGTATGCAACAAATGCTACACCTCCTGCAGCTTGTATTTTTTCGATATTGTATTTTTGGAGCTCACTCACTACGCCACCTGGTCGCTTTACTTCAATGCCAACAAACTTTCCATTGATACAAGCTAGGATGTCTGGTACACCCGACTTTTGAAACATGTCACCGTGTACCTTCATCCACCAATAACCTTGCGTTTCGAGCCATTTCTTTATTTGATTTTCAATTGTTTTTTCGAGTGGTTTTCTCGTCATACTAGGAAACAACCTCCCGATTTGATATACTTATTTCAGATAATTATTTTGATTGGAGCCTGAACCGTTGCAGCGGTATAGGCTCTTATTTTTTTGCCATCACTATAGTTCCTCGTTGCCATTCGGCTACAAACTCATGAAACTCCCAACCTTTATTTACTAGATTGTTAGCTACAAAATAATCGCCCAGGACCTCTAAAAGACAATCGTTCATGTTTTTCACCTACCGAATTAATTTAATTGCACGATTAATTGTCTCGAGCACATTTGGATTTTTAGCACCTGCAGCCATCTTTTTCAGCGAAGCAACAACCTCATCTTTCTCTGTATTTGGTTGATATTTTTGAAGGATAATTTGACCCTCATCGATAAAGATTTCCAAAGCATCTTTTACATCAATTCCTAATGTGCGGCGTAGTTCTATTGGAAGAACCACACGTCCTAAATCATCGACTTTACGAACAATACCTGTTGATTTCATTAACAATTCACTCCTTTGATTTTGATTCCTAATGTGTCTACAGTGCATTTAATAGCAATCATTTTAAAATCTGCCTCTTGAATACGATTTAGAGGATTAGTTTTATTAGCGCGATATAACTCTAATTCTTCATACCAATCTGCTATTTTATCCTCTGGCGTTTTCTCAACAATATAGCCGCAATACAAGGCACGAATGAGAATATCTAAATCCAATCCATTTAAGGCTTTGTTTGAGTTTAGGTTCCATCCATTTGGATACCTTACATGCGCATCAATAATTGTTTTTTCTGTGTAGTTTTTTATTAAATTGTTTAAAGCATCCGCAACATCTTGACTAACCTGTACCTTCTCCATTTACTCACCCCAATTTACCGTGAACCCTGTCACGCCCTTATTATCTAGAATTGTATAGCCAGCTTTCTTTAACTCTTTTGAAAAAACCCCTAGTATACGTGGTTCATCACCTTGATAAATGTAAGTGAATTTACTGCTACCTTGTTCTGCTTTTGATTCAATACCTTTAACTAGATCTTTGAAATATTCACTTTCTAATGAATCCTTCTCGAATTTTGCAGCTGCTTCGTTTGAAACTTTTTTCATTTCACTCGCTAGTTGAAGCTTCATTTTTATCCCTCCTTATATTTCCTTTCTGTTAAACTATTGGTAGAAAGGTAGGTGATACTTATGAATTCAATTTCTCCTTTTTATCACAATGCGACTATCTGTACAAATAGGCATATTATTAGTTCAGTAAATTTAAAGTTTGGTAGCATACCTTACTGTGAAAAATGCGGTGAAATAACTATCTCTCACTGTCCATGTTGCAGCACAGCTATTAAGGGAGCTTATGAGACCGAATACTCTATTGATTTTGATTATGACTCTCCTGCTTATTGCTATAATTGTGGTCAACCATTCCCTTGGACTGAAACACTATTAAATAATGCAGTTGAATTAATAGCGTTAGATGATAACTTGTCTGATGAGGATAAAGCTATAATCAAGAGTGCTTTGCCAGATTTAATTGTTGAAACTCCGACCACACCATTAGCGACGGCAAAATATAAAAAGTTTATTCCTAACGCTGCTAAGTACATCCAAGATGGATTGAAAAATTTACTTGTTGATGTTGCTAGCGAAACTGTAAAGAATTCTCTTTGGGGTTAGCATTTCCGCAATACCCACAATAGTTGTCTGAAATACAAATCACCTCTTTGCAGAAATTACATAGTTTATGATCACCATTTTGTAATTTTAGAGTGTTAATGTATTGTTTCGACTTCGCCTCACTTGTTGTTCCAGCAACTGGTGAGGATTTTTTATTGTCCTCCACACTCTTCACTCTCCCTTCAATGCCTGATAAACTTTTTGAGCATACGCGACTTGTTGCTTAATGTATGGATCCGTTTCTTTTCCTCCACTTGCTAGCCAGTCACCTATACGCTGTTTAACATCTGACAAAACGTTTAATGGTAACTCGCAAGCTATTTGGTGTAATTCATACAGTGGGCTTACACCACTCATTAATGCTTCACCGACTAATACAACTGGAACAGGATTAATGTTCATTAGATTAACCTCTCGCTCGTTTATTTAATGCAGCTTGTTTATCTTTATCCGACATTACGTTCTACTCTGCTACTTTGATTTTCATTTGACTTCACCACCTTTTCTTTTTGTTTCGCTTGTTCCGCTAATATCCGAGGTATCGATGTCCGCATAAAAAAATCTTTCATACGTTTGTACGTGTCTGTCGGAATATCCGGTGGTTTAACTGGTTGTATTTTTAACCATCTCCTTCTTTTGATTTTTAACGTTGCTATCGTCAAATAAGCTATAAGTCCGAATACTATACCGTCATCGGCTCGGTATCACAGCGCGCTTTACTTTTAATCTATTTAGCTTCCTACTTTGACACTTTGACACTTCGGCACCAAACTATACATGAATTTCTCCGAGAGTTGCCATTTCGGAAACATTAAGTGTAAAAAAAATCACAATATTTTCTCGTTCAATTCCAAACTTATTTGTAATTAAAGAAAATTCGTCAACATCTATTGGTAATTTTCCGTTTTCTTTTTTTGAATACGTCCCTTTTGATACACCCAAAACTTCACCCATTTCTTGAACTGTCAAACCTCGTGCGACTCTCTCAGCTTTTAATCGATTATGGTTGAATTTCATATTTTCACCTCCAACATTTGTTAACCAAATAATAGCATCAGTGTTTCCATTCAGTCAACAAAAATATATTAATAGATTAAAAATATTACTTAATTCCTCCTATTGTTTCCTATAAGGAAACGTGATAGTATATTTATCAAGGAGGTGCTATTAATTGAAATCCATAGAAGTCGCTAAGAGAATAGAGAAAATAGCAGAAGCAAAAGGAATCAGCGGTGCTGAACTCGCACGAAGAATAGGAACAGATAGAAGTACAATTACAAGATACTATAAGGGCATCCGAAAAATATCTATGGAAGAAATACCGAAGTTTGCTGAAGTATTAGAAGTAGATGTAATAGAGTTACTTTTTGGATCTGATATTAAAAACATTAATACTGTAAGCGAAGAAAAAGTTGCTGTTCCTATCCTAGGAAAAATAGCTTGTGGAGATCCTATTTTGGCTAAAGAAAATATAGAAAACTATATTTATAAACCTGCAGATAGTTTACCAAGTGGAGATATCTTCGCATTACAAGCTAAAGGTGACAGCATGGAACCAACAATACCTGATGGTGCAATTGTTCTTTTACGAGCTCAACCAGATGTTGAAAATGGTGAAATTGCAGCTGTATTAGTAAACGGTGACGAAGAAGCAACGCTTAAACGAGTTAAAAAACAAGGTGATACGATTTTTTTAATGCCGGAGAATCCTAAATACGCTCCATATATCGTTGACGAAAATAACCCAGCAAGAATTATCGGAAAAGCAATAAGTTTCGAAATGATACTTTAATTACAAAACGTTTTGAAATTAAAAAGTTAAGAGCAGACTCATTCGTCTCGCTCTTTTCTTATATACAAGCAGGTGAGAAATATGGTGGTAGGTTTATACGTACGAGTGAGTACACTCGAACAAGCTAATGAGGGTTATTCTATTGCAGCACAGAAAGAAAGCTTAGTAGCATATTGTAAAGCTCAAGGTTGGTCAGAATATAAATTTTATGTAGATGAGGGTGTATCAGCAAAAGATACTAAAAGACCAAAATTACAACTGTTATTAGAAGATATTAAACAACAAAAAATCAGTATTATTTTAGTGTATCGACTTGATCGCTTCACCCGTTCTGTACGTGATTTACATCAGATGCTCGACTTACTTGAAGAGTACAATTGTAAATTCCGTTCCGCCACTGAAGTCTACGATACAACCACAGCGATGGGCAGAATGTTCATTGGACTCGTTGCCCTATTAGCCCAATGGGAGACGGAAAATTTATCAGAAAGGATTATCATGGCATTAGATGAAAAGGCAGCAGATGGTGAATGGGTAGGTCAACCACCTTATGGGTACGATGTAGATAAAAATGATAAATTAGTGAAAAATGACAAAGGTAAGTACGTGCTTGATATTATAAATAAATTAGAAGTTGGATGCTCTTACAATAGCATAAGTAGCCATTACAGAGTAATAGATCAGAGTAGAGGATGGAGTGCTAATGCGGTATTACGCATAGCAAGAAATCCTGCGTTATATGGAGCATCAAGGCGTAAAGGAGAGATACGAGAAGGCACACACGAAGGTTATATTACAAAAGAGCGTTTCCTAAGATTACAAAAGATGCTTGATGATAGGGGCAAGCAATTTAGAAAAGATATTGAAAGCACAGGTATTTTCAGTGGGGTTTTAGTTTGTCCTAATGATGAATGCGGGCATAGATTAGTAGCCACAAGATTTATAAGAAAACGCGCTGATGGTTTAGAACGAGTTGGTTACACTTATAGATGTAATTACTGTTTAAAGTATAAACGGACTCAAAAAAGACCTGGTGAAAGATATTTTATCGAGGGACTGACAGAATACATGAAAAATATTAATTTCACTGATTTAGAAGCACCTGAACCAGCCCTCCATATTGAAACAGAAGAAATTATACAGAAAATCAAACAGATAGAGCAGCAAAGATTAAAGTATCAACGTGGATGGGCTGCTGACCATATCGATGACGCTGAATTTGAAGAACTTATGCATGATACTAAAATTGTCCTCAATAACCTACAGAAACAATTAGATGGGTATGAAGAACCTGAAAAAATTAATTTAGATGCTATAAAGAATGTTGTAGTCACATTCAATAATTGTTTCACACAATTAAATCAAGAAGAGAAAAGCGAATTCGTACAACGCTTCATACGAAAAATTGAGTATCGTTACGAAGATCGCCCTCCAACAAGCAAAAAATATAAAAAAGGACGACCTAAAATCATTATCACTAATTTAGAATTTTATTGACTAGTTTACTTGTACTCTTGTGACAAAATCAGTCGCACCTGTGAAACATAAAAGTCCCTGTTGATGTTTCACTAGCTCCATCAACATGTTTGCTGCATATTCGGAATAAGATAAGGAAGTAAGTGGGAATGCATGATTTTGTAGAAGTAAACGGATATGTGACGTAAAGCATTTAATTCCAAAGAATAAACCATAAACTTTCCAGACTTAGGGCCACAAGGGCTTAAGGCACTTTATAAGAGGGTAATTTAAAATAAATAGCCATAATTATTAATTACAACTTGGATATCCAGACAAATTTCAATACTTTAGGAGTCTTTATGGTTGATTTTTTTACTTTAAGAAATTTTATGGTTGATTGAAATCACAAGAAATTTGTTTCTTTATTTTTTCTAGATTTACACCTGTTATTATCTCTTTCTCAAACCTTCCATTAATACACTGTAAAATCACAACCTCCAAGAAATTTTTTATCTCCTATTTTTAACACTACTAAAAAATTTCATTTTCTATATGCTGATAAATATACATCACTTAGCATTGTGATAACTAAATTAAATAAACTAAGTAAACCTAAACTCAAAAAATTAATATAAAAAAGCTTACCTAAAATTACATATACCGCTTTCAATTTTATATCAATGAATGGTACGAATATCGATACCAAACCAGTAATTAAAAATAATACACATGTAAATACATATGGACCTAGAAAATGTATTAAAGCTTGACCTTTTTCAACTTTGCTATCTTGATACTCAGCTAAGATTTTTATATCCTCATCGCTAAAAACATTTTTACCAGCAGCGAATAAAGCTAAAGTTAATGCTAGACCTGTAGATGATACTGAAAAATAGTCTCCCATCTTGAATTTTGTTAAATCAAAATAACCCAACCAAAAAGCACCTATAATTGAACCAAAGAATAATAGTAGCCAAAGTATAACTAAATAAAACGGCATCAAAACTTTTTTTGCTTTCCAAATTACTTGCAGGGGATTTTTATAAAATTTATCTTCCATTTGGATAATCTCCTTCCCTAAAAGATTGTATCCAGATTAGTAATTTTTTTAATTTTTTTAATAACTTCTTTACCTTTACTATTTCCTTTTACGACTATTGATTTTAAATAACCTTTTTTCGCCTGCTCATTTATTTCTTCTTCTATGCTTTCTAGTTTTAAAGGTTGACCATCTGCTCCATATAAAGTAGTATGTAATTCTTTAGCTTCAGATTTTTTTAATATGTTATGTCTATCTAGTGATGGATTTCCATTTGGATAAACAATTACAAAGCTAACTTCTGAATATTTTTCTTGGTCAAATGAAATTAAATCATATATAGGATTGATATTAATCATACCTATTTGCGCAGAAGTATAAGGATTGTTATTTATAATATTTTCTAATTCTATAATGTAATCCATAGCATCTGATTCAGATTCTGATTCAACGAAAATGTTTTCTGTTGAAGGTTTATAATAGGCTTTTAAATTTAAAAGGTTTATCGATTTCTTTTTAAAAATTTCCTTATACAATTTAATCTTATAAAATTTTCTTAAATGAGTTATACCTGTCCCAATTTTATTATCGAATTCGAAATTTAATTCTTCTTCCATTTTTTCGTCATTGATTAAATTATAAGCCTTTTTAATTGAAGGATATTTTTTTCGAACTCACTTCTAACTCTCATACAGTTTTCGTTTAATCTAAAAATTCTTTCGTATAATGGATTTCTCCGTCTTCTTTATAATTTAATAATATTTTGTTATATAATCCATGTAATTTTAAAGTAATTGCCTTTAATTTTTTATATTCCTCTTCAAATCCATCTTCATCAAACTTTCTTGGAAGTAATTCAAATAAACTATTTTCTTGTTTTATACCAATTACATGATCTAATACGGTAGGCACTAACTCATTAATTAAGTAATTCAACTCACCATTAATTTTAAAATCAATTATAGTATTCGGCTGAAGGTTTAATTTAAATACTAAATAGTTTACTTTCATACTTATAGAATCCCCTTTAACTTGAATTTTATATACATATTAATCTAATAACACACGTTCTATTAATATAAATTAAATTATAATACATAAAATGCCAGATTTATTATTGTTTTCAAAAATTATATTAACTGACAAAAAAATTGGCTTTATATATATCTGTTTAGTACTCCGAATAGAGAATGTATATAAGATAGGTGGTCATTTGCAGAAATGTTCAAAATGCTCACCAACCGTTGTAGTAATTAGCTTTTGTTAATTAAGTATAAAAATTTTATCAATGATATTCATAGAAAAAGCCGAAAAACATTGATTTAACAACGTTTCTTGGCTTTTCAATGTGTTCTCCAGCGACTTTTTGGAAACTTGTTTTATATAAGTTAGTCATCAATCAAACTTTAAATAGTAAACCCTGTTTTTCGCAAGGACTAACCAGAATAGTTTATTTGTATAAATTTCAATTTTAGTTTTATCATTACCAACGTACAACTAAACTATGTTTTAAAAATTAGTTCTAATTTCGATATTTTTTAATGGATTAAATTTGGAAAGTTTTCTATTTCATTTTATAACCTAGACTTAAGACTATTTCTTCCCAACCATTTCTAATATCATCTTCTAAAAACACACTCTTATTCCCTAATGCTTTTTGTAATTTACTAATACTAGGGTAAACATCATTGTCATGCAATTTAATTGCTGCTTCTCGAATATCATACAAAATTCTCTCTATTCTTTCTTCCTTCAATTTTGATAAGTATTCTATGTATCTTTTACTAACTTTTTTACATAAATCCGGTGCATTTCTTCTTACCGTTTTTTTTGCTAGACCACTTTCTTTTAAAAACTGTTCAAAACTAATTGGAATCTCTCTAAGTATAAGTAGGCACTCATTTAATGATGATTCTATCTCTTTTTGTTTTTGTACCTTCCTTTGCTTTGAATAAGATTTATAATTTTTTTGTATTTTTTGGCATAATAAAGGATAATGTCTTTGTGCAGTATCAATGCCAAAACCTCCTTCCTTTGCAATCCTATATAAACTCATTGGTTCTGGTGTATGTAATTCTTTTACTAATGTAGTTTGAATATCACTTAATGGGATACTTTTCTTTTTTTCATAATTATATGGTGTAATATCTATGTCTAACTTTATATTATCTTTATAAATTATTTCATAAAGAGTATAGTTTAACTTTTGGGTAATTTTAAATAAACTTTCATGTGAGGGTAAGTATTTATTATTAATCCACTCCCAAACAGTGGTAGGATTGTATCCTAAAAAATCAGCAAGCCTACGCTTACTTCTAAAACCTAAATCATTTATTACTCTGTTTAAAAAGTTCCCTATAAATCTTTTACTAGGGAAATATTCAAGCTTTGGTGCGTTTTCTATTAACTGTTTGTAATTCAATAGAGTAAATCTTTCTTCCTTAGAAATAGTTATGTCACCAATTTCACCTTGATTCCCCAACCATGATTCACAATATTGACAATAACCAGTTTGGTAATGACTATGCAAAAAAAGTAATTTTCTATTACACACCGGACAACAATCACGTAATCGTGTTTCGTGAATATCACATGTTTGAATATCTGCTAAAAACCATATTAATGGCTCATATATTTCTTTGGACGTCATTTTCCAATCTTCAAAACAAGCTGGACACCACTTTCTATAAGGGCTACGTAATTTTTTAGAAAAGATCCCCTGCCAATTTAACATTGTCAAATTTAGTATATCTCTCCTTCCAGTTAATATTTCTAATGCACTCACATATTCGAGTGTTATGGTACTGATTTCATTTATATAAAGAGAACTACCTTTAGATATTTGAACTGAACCCTATTTTGTAGACAGTTTAATAAAAAGGGATGTAGTTGTAAGTTAAGCCGCAATGAGATGGCTTCGGTAAGTTGCCGGAGCCATCTTTTTTAGTGTCCATTGTTTTCGTGTGTGAT
>NZ_JBWHYQ010000104.1:0-204 GCF_056322905.1 Lysinibacillus sp. G1-3 | reverse complement strand
GAAGTGTGGTGACACATGGAGCTGACGAATACTAATCGATCGAGGACTTAACCAAAATGTTTGAAACATTCAATGCACGTTTATCCAGTTTTGAAAGAACAAACTTTCATCAAGGGTTTCAAGATACGATGTATATTGAAAGCCGAAGAGAGCTTCAAGACACAAGTAGTACAAGGAAGCAAACGAGTGAATGAGGGAGCGTAC
>NZ_JBWHYQ010000103.1:0-204 GCF_056322905.1 Lysinibacillus sp. G1-3 | reverse complement strand
GTACGCTCCCTCATTCACTCGTTTGCTTCCTTGTACTACTTGTGTCTTGAAGCTCTCTTCGGCTTTCAATATACATTGTATCTTGAAACCCTTGATGAAAGTTTGTTCTTTCAAAACTGGATAAACGTGCATTGAATGTTTCAAACATTTTGGTTAAGTCCTCGATCGATTAGTATTCGTCAGCTCCATGTGTCACCACACTTC
>NZ_JBWHYQ010000102.1:0-204 GCF_056322905.1 Lysinibacillus sp. G1-3 | reverse complement strand
AAGTGTGGTGACACATGGAGCTGACGAATACTAATCGATCGAGGACTTAACCAAAATGTTTGAAACATTCAATGCACCGTTTATCCAGTTTTGAAAGAACAAACTTTCATCAAGGGTTTCAAGATACAATGTATATTGAAAGCCGAAGAGAGCTTCAAGACACAAGTAGTACAAGGAAGCAAACGAGTGAATGAGGGAGCGTAC
>NZ_JBWHYQ010000101.1:0-204 GCF_056322905.1 Lysinibacillus sp. G1-3 | reverse complement strand
TTTCACCATGAAGTGAAATAGATTATTCGGTATTAGCCCCGGTTTCCCGGAGTTATCCCAAACTATAAGGTAGGTTGCCCACGTGTTACTCACCCGTCCGCCGCTAACGTCAAAGGAGCAAGCTCCTCATCTGTTCGCTCGACTTGCATGTATTAGGCACGCCGCCAGCGTTCGTCCTGAGCCAGGATCAAACTCTCCATAAAA
>NZ_JBWHYQ010000100.1:0-204 GCF_056322905.1 Lysinibacillus sp. G1-3 | reverse complement strand
AAGTGTGGTGACACATGGAGCTGACGAATACTAATCGATCGAGGACTTAACCAAAATGTTTGAAACATTCAATGCACCGTTTATCCAGTTTTGAAAGAACAAACTTTCATCAAGGGTTTCAAGATACGATGTATATTGAAAGCCGAAGAGAGCTTCAAGACACAAGTAGTACAAGGAAGCAAACGAGTGAATGAGGGAGCGTAC